>WGLQ01000012.1 GCA_016125495.1 Hyphomicrobiales bacterium
AACCCCACCCTTCAAGGAGACTTCCGATGATCCGCAAGATCGCAGCTTACGCCTTCGTCACCGCCTCTTCGATGCTCGTCGCTGGTTCGGCCTTCGCCGGCTGCGTCACCTACGTGCCCCGCTACTACGGCTGGTGAGCCGGTCGCCCCGATGGGGGCGCCGCACAGCCGATGGCAGGCCGAGGTGCGCATCGCACCGGGCCTCGCGGCGCGGCTCCGAAAGGAGCCGCGCCTTTCGTCATTTCCGGCCATCCGACGCACCGTGCAGCGACGACTTTCAGGCAGCGCTTTCGGCTTGCCGCTCGCCCGCTACTGCCGGCTTGCCCGCGCGTCCACCGCCGTCGAGCGGTTTCATTCGGATCGCGGTGATCTGGTTGCGCTGCTTGCGCAGGATCTCGAACCGGCAGCCATAGAAGGTGAACGCCTGACCCGGCTCCGGAATGGTCTGGGCCTCGTGGATCACGAGTCCCGCGATGGTCGTTGCTTCGTCGTCGGGCAGATTCCAGTCGAGGAACCGGTTGATGTCGCGGATCGCGACCGTGCCGTCGACGTTCACGGTGCCGTCGGGCTGCGGGCGAATCCCGACGTCGGGCACGTCGTGTTCGTCCGCGATCTGGCCGACGATCTCCTCGAGGATGTCCTCGAGTGTGATCATGCCCATCACCTCACCATACTCGTCGACGACGAGCGCCATGTGCGCCTTGCGCTTGAGGAAGGCATTGAGCTGGTCCTTGAGCGAGGTGGAGTCCGGCACGAACCAGGCATCCTTGGCGAGCGCCATGATGTCGACGCTCGCCGCCTCCACATCGCCCCGGTTGAGCGAGCGCAGCAGGTCCTTGACGTGCAGCACGCCGACGATGTTTTCCGGCTGGCGCCGCCAGATCGGCAGCCGCGAAAACGGGCTCTTGAGGATGTCGTCGATCAGCTTGGGCCGCGGATCGTCCGCATTGAGGGTTTGCATTTTCGTGCGGTGCACCATGACGTCGCCGACCGTCAGGTCCCTGAGATCGAGGATGCCGCCCAGCATGTCACGATCGTGCTTGACGACGCCGCCCTCGCGATGATGCAGGTCGATTGCTCCGCGCAATTCCTCGTGCGGCGAGACCATCACCTCACCGATGCCCTTTTCGGAAGAGCCGATCAGGCCCCGCACGATGAGCTGCACGAGCCGCGAAACCGGTGAGAGAATGAACACCACGGCCCGCAGGATCGGCGCGACGGCGATCGCCACCCGGTCCGGCGACTTGATCGCCACGGTCTTGGGAAGCACTTCCGAGAAGACCACGACCAGCGCGGTCATGGCGAGCGTCGCATAGGCGACCCCGACCTCTCCGAAGGCGCGCAGGAAGATGCTGGTCGCGAGCGCCGAGGCGAGAATGTTGACCAGGTTGTTGCCGATCAGGATGGAGCCGATCAGCCGTTCGGGCTCGGCCACCAGCCGGTTGACGAGGCCCGCCCGGGCGTCCCCGTCACGCTCGAGGGCGTGCATTCGGGCCCGAGACGCAGCGGTCACAGCCGTCTCCGACCCTGAAAAGAATGCGGAAAAGATCAGCAGCACGAGAACGGCTGCGATGGTGATGGCGAATTCGATGCTCATTTCGGTCTCGTCTGTGGGCGATTGCGGCCCCGGCTTGCGAGGTGTCCGGCGAATTGATCGGCGCCAAGAGGCGCGCGCGGCGATGGGTGCCCCGGTATCATCCGGAGCCAGCAGGCTCGCGCGGACCTCAGATGCGGCATTCTTGGTCCAGGAACGCGCTGAGGTCGCCCTCGTCGACCGATCGCTCGATGAAGGCAGAACCGATACCGGCAAGCAGGATCAATACCAACCGGCCACGTGCGACTTTCTTGTCTTGCCCCATGAGCTCCAGCAACCGCTCCGGTGTCGGCGACGTGCGCCAGGCGACGTCGCCGATGCGTGTCGGAAGGCCGGTCGCGATGAAATGGCGCTCAATGCGCTCACGTTCGCCGGCCCCGATCAGGCCGCGACGCTCCGAATAGCGCGCCGCCTGCGCCATGCCGATGGCGATCGCCTCCCCGTGCAGCAGGAGATCGGTGAAGCCGGCGTGAGCTTCAAGTGCGTGCCCGAAGGTGTGGCCGAGATTGAGGAGCGCGCGTTCGCCGCTTTCGCGTTCGTCGGCGGCGACGACCTCGGCCTTGGCGCGCACGCTGACCTCGATGGCATGCCGGCGAGCTTCGGCATCCCCGGCGATGAGGCGGGGTGCGTTCGCCTCGAGCCAGGCGAAGAAGTCGGGCCGTCCGATGAGGCCGTATTTGGCGACCTCTGCGTAACCAGCCCGCAGTTGGCGGGAATCGAGCGTTGCCAGCGTATCGATATCGATGAGGACGAGCGAGGGCTGGTGGAAGGCGCCGATCAGGTTCTTGCCCTCCGGCGCATTGATGCCCGTCTTGCCTCCGACGGAGGAGTCCACCTGCGCCAGCAGTGAGGTGGGCACCTGCACGAAGGCAACGCCCCGCCGCAGGGTCGCCGCCGCAAAGCCCGCGAGGTCACCGATCACGCCGCCACCGAGCGCCACCAGGGCATCACCGCGCTCGACACCGATTTGCAGCAACCGGCGCGAGAGGGCCGTGTAGGATTCGAAGCTCTTGGTCGCTTCGCCGGCCGGCAGGACGACCTCCCCGAGGCACTGGCACGTGGGCGCGAGACCTGCCCTCGCGGCGGCAAGCTGTGCGCCTGCGACATTCTCGTCGGTGACGATTGCGATCCGCGCCCGCGGCAGCGTTGTTGCGATTGCTTCCCCGGCCCGGGCGAGCAGACCCGAGCCGATCAGGATTTGGTAGGAGCGATCGCCGAGCGCCACCTCGACGACGCGCTCCGCTTTGGCCTCCACTCGCGCCTCTTGCGCATCTGCCATGAGCTGGAACTCCAAATTGTTGGGTGCGCGACCGCGCGCTCGTCGTCGCGCCGCTCGGTCGAATTGGCGCAACTGACGTCCGGTCGCCGGGCGCCGCAGGACGCGATACAGAACGTCGGAACCGGACCACTAGCCGGCGTCGGTTGCGGACATCCCGAGCCACATCGCGAGTGCAGCGATCGCCTCCTCGACCACCACCTCGTGCGGCACGTCGCGCGAGTGCACCGTGATGTCCGCCCGCGCATAGACCGGATAGCGAACCTCGATCAGCTCCGCCAGCACCTTGCGCGGATCGCGATCCTTGAGCAGCGGCCGGTGGTTGCGCTTTCGCACCCTTCGCACCAGGACGTCGAGATCGGCCTTGAGCCAGAGCGAGACACCGGCCTCGCGGATTCGGGCCCTCGTCTCTTCGTCCATGAAGGCGCCGCCACCTGTCGCCAGCACCTGCGGCCCTTCCGTCAGCAAGCGCGCGATCACGCGCCGTTCCCCGTCGCGGAAATGCTGTTCGCCGTGCTCGGCGAAGATGTCGCTGATGGATTTGCCCGCCGCCGCCTCGATTTCCGTGTCGGCGTCGATGAATGCCAGCTCGAGGCGCTTGGCCAGCCGCTTGCCGACGGCGGATTTGCCGGCGCCCATGAGGCCCACCAGCACGATCGAGCGTCCGGCCAGGGCTTCGCGTATCGGTGCGGCCAGCTCGTAAGGCTGATCGATCGTTTGGGACATGCTCGCTCGTGCTCGCCTTCCCGCCGCCCTGACCTCCCGATAATCTCTCGGGATTGCGGTGGGGGCTCGAGGTGCTCTCCCGGCGGACGGTTTCATAACTTGTCTCGACTGACAATCCCCATATACCTGTCGTCGACGGCCGTCCTTTCGGCGTCGTGGCGCGAGCCGCCATCCTCGTGCCATACCGATCGCGAACGAGGTTGACCGATGCCCAGTCTCATCCGCTTTCTGACGGTCATTGGCACGCTTGTGGCGGTGGTCTACGGGTCATTCTATGTTCTTGCGGTCTACTTCGAGCCGGCGCAGCAGGAAGTGTCCAAGCAGGTCCTCGGTGTTTCCATCAAGTCCGATTAGCTCTGGACTGCGCTTGCGTTTGCCATGCGCCTCGACGGGCGCTGTCGGCTGGGTCGCCGCGCTCGCCTTTGCGGTCCTTTGCGCCGCCGTGCCCGCCCGGGCCGAGCAGCAGCGCCTCGATCCCGCCAATCCGATCCTCGTCATCCCGGACAGTGGGCCGCTTGCGCCGGTCGTCCCGCGTGGTCAACGCCCGCTTCCCGAGTTGGCCCCTGGCTACGATCGCTCGCGTCCGCCCTCGCGGGAGCTGATCGGGCGGGGTGCCTCCGGCATCGAATCCGCCCCCCTTGCCCCCCTTGGCCCCTCGGCCCCGCTCGACGCCGCGCCCGCCCCGTCCGACCAGCCGCGCTGGGGCCCCGGACGGCTCGCCCCGCCCGTCGGTCGCGGAGCGGGCGAGAGCCTCGCTGCCCGCTCGCTCGGGCCCGATCTCTGGCGCGGAATGACGATGGCCGATCTCGAGCGCTTCGTCGCCGATTCGCGGTTCGCGCTGCGTTCGCCGGTCATGCAGCGGCTCTGGCAGCGCCTGATGTTGAGCGACTCCACGCCGCCGGCCGGTGGCGAGGACGGCAGCTTCCTGGCCTACCGCATGGAGGCCCTCTATCGCCTCGGGCGCATCGAGGAGGCGGCAATGCTCGCCCGTGGTGCCGGAGCCGAGACCCCGCTCGCCCGTGCCGTCGCCGCGCGGGCTCTCTTGGCACGCGGCGAACAGGAGCAGGCGTGCGGCACCTCAAAGACCCTGCTCCAGGAGGGCGCCAGCCTGCCGGCACCGCTCACGCGCGATATCTACCTCATCGTCGCCCACTGTGCCGCGGTCACCGTCAATCCCAAGGCCGGTCTGCTCATTCTCGATCTCGCACGCGAGCGGGGCGTGAATGCCGAGACCGCCTACGAAATTCTCGATGCCCTTTCCAGGGGGGGCCGGCCGCGCGTGCGCTTGCCCGAGGAGATCGACCTCATCGACGGCCTTTTTCTCGCCTTGGCCGGGGCACCGTTCGACGGTCGCCTGGTGGCCCGGGCGACGCCGGCCTTTGCCGTGTTCCTCGCCGAGGACGCCCGCGATCCTGGGGTGCGCGCCCTCGCCGCCGAGCGCGCGCTGATCGTCGGTGCCGCGGATGTCGCGGTGCTCGCCGCTGCATATGCCGAGGTGGGGGGCGGCTCCGATCCAGTCGCCCGCCGCGCCGCCGCCTACGGGGCCGCCGCGAACGCGCGTGGCCCGGCCGCCCTCGCCGAAGCCGCCGCCGACTACCTCGCGTTGGCCCGGACAGAAGGCCTCGAGCAGGCCGGCGCCGTCGCCCTCGGGCCGCTCTTTGCGCGGACCCCGCCGGATGTTTCGGCCGCGCCGTACGCCGAGATCGCGGTCGAGGTGCTGACGCGCAACGGCGAAACCCGCAAGGCCTGGTCCTGGTCGCTCGCTGCCGGCGCCGACGGCCGGGCCGGGGCGCGCCCCATGCCCTGGCTCGCCCTCCTCGACATCGTCGCGGTTTCGCCGGAGGTGCCCCGTGGCCCTGGTCTCGAGACCGCCGACCGGCTCGCCAGCGCCGGCGCGCTCGCGCCGGACACCCTGCACCGCCTCGCGACCGTGCTCGACGCGCTCGACTACAATGTCCCGATCCCGCTCTGGAATGCCGCCAGCCGTACCCCGCAGCCGACCGCCGGGCACCTGCCGCCGACGGGCGTGCTCAGCGACCTGAAGCTTGCCGCCGAGCGGCGCGATCTCGGCCGCGGCCTGCTGCTCTCCTTGGTCGGACTGGGCGGCGACGGGCCGCCCGCCACGAACCTGCTCGCCCTCGGCGATGTGATCCGCGGCATGCGCGCCCTCGGCTTCGAGCGCGAGGCCCGGGCGATCGCTTTCGAGGCGGTCGTCGAGGGCTGGCCGCGCGCCGGGGCACCGAGATGAGTGGTCCGGCGCGATGACCGGGCGTGTGCTGCTCGAGAGCTTCCTCGAGATGATGGCGGCCGAACGTGGCGCAAGCCCCAACACGCTTGCGGCCTACCGCCGCGACCTCGAGGACCATTTCACGTTCCTCGAGCGCGCAGGCGCGACGCCGCTCACCGCCGATCAGCGCCTGTTGCGCGGCTATCTCGCCGGGCTCGATGCCGAGGGACTCGCCCCCGCCACGCGCGCCCGCAAGCTCTCTGTGATGCGCCAGCTCTATTCCCACCTCGTCGCCGAGGAGCGCATCGACGACGACCCGACGTTCGGCATCGCTGGTCCGAAACGCCAGCGACCACTGCCGCGCACCCTTTCGGTCAACGAGGTCGACGGCCTGCTCGCCGCCGCTGCCGAGCGCGTGCGGCGCGCCGCGAGCGCGGAACCTTCGGCGCGCCTCTCGGCACTGCGCCTTCGCGCCTTGCTCGAGACGCTCTATGCGACCGGCCTCAGGGTGACCGAGCTGGTCACGCTGACGCGCCGCGCCGTCGAGCGCGACATGCGTGTTCTGACCGTGCGCGGCAAGGGCGGACGTGAGCGCATCGTGCCGCTCACCGAGTTCGCGCGAGAGGCCATCCAGGCTTATCTCGAAGTCGTCGACGCCGCCGGAACAGGCGAATCCGCCAGCGCACTCCTCACCTCGGGCTACCTCTTTGCCTCGCGCGGCGCGGAAGGCCACCTCACGCGCCAGCATGTCGCCCAGGAACTGAAGGACCTCGCAGCCGAGGCCGGACTCGCGCCGGACCGCGTTTCGCCGCACGTGCTACGTCATGCCTTCGCGAGCCATCTCCTCGATCGCGGCGCCGACCTGCGCGCCGTCCAGCAGCTCCTGGGCCACGCCGATATCACGACCACGCAAATCTACACGCACGTCCTCGAGGAGCGCCTGAAGCGCCTGGTCAACGAGCACCACCCGCTCGCCGGTGCCGCGATCGGCACCGGAGCAGCACGGCCCGAGGATGAATCGCGATGATCCCTTGACCGGTCGGTTCCATGGGTGCCAGAAGCGGCGCTTGTCTTTTCATGCTTTTCGAGGGGAGCATGCCCGTGGCCCGGCAGTCCTACGTTTTCACCAGCGAGTCCGTTTCCGAGGGGCACCCCGACAAGGTCTGCGACCGCATCTCGGACGAGGTCGTCGACCTCTTCTATCGTGATGCCATCGCTCATGGCGACGATCCGCGGCGCGTGCGCGTCGCCTGCGAGACGCTGGCCACGACCAACCGCGTGGTGATCGCCGGCGAGTACCGCGGCTCCGACCGCGTCACGACCATGGACATCGTCGCCGCGGCCCGGGCCGCGATCCGCGACATCGGTTACGAGCAGGACGGCTTCCATTGGGCGCGCGCCAACATCGAGGTGCTGTTGCACGGCCAGTCGTCGGACATCGCCCAGGGCGTCGATGCCGCCGGCAACAAGGACGAAGGCGCCGGTGACCAGGGCATCATGTTCGGCTACGCCTGCCGTGACACACCCGAACTGATGCCGGCCCCGATCTATTATTCGCACGCCATCCTGCGCAATCTGGCGGCGGAGAGAAAATCCGGTCGCCTCGGTATGCTCGGGCCCGACGCCAAGAGCCAGGTCTCCGTGCATTACGAGAACGGCAAGCCGCGCCGTGCTGTGCAGATCGTTCTTTCCACCCAGCACATCGACCCCAAGCTGTCCTCGGGTGACATCAAGGAGCTGGTCCGCCCGGTCATCGAGCGCACGCTTCCGAGCGGCTGGGTCAACGCCGACACGGTTTGGCACGTCAACCCGACCGGTGCATTCGTCATCGGCGGCCCCGACGGCGACTGCGGTCTGACCGGCCGCAAGATCATCGTCGACACCTACGGTGGCATGGCGGCCCACGGCGGCGGTGCCTTCTCCGGCAAGGACCCGACCAAGGTGGACCGTTCCGCAGCCTATGCGGCGCGCTATCTCGCCAAGAACGTCGTTGCCGCCGAATTGGCCGACTGGTGCAGCATCCAATTGTCCTATGCCATCGGCGTCGCGCAGCCGTTGTCGATCTACGTCGACACCGGCGGCACCAGCCGGGTCGGTGACGATGTGTTGGAAAAGGCGATCGCCAAGGTCATGGACCTTTCGCCGCGCGGCATTCGCGAGCATCTCTCGCTCAACCGTCCGATCTATGCGCGCACCGCGGCCTACGGGCATTTCGGGCGCACGCCCGATGCCGACGGCGGCTTTTCCTGGGAGCGCACCGACCTCGTCGAGGCGCTGACCGGCGCGGTCTGAGGGTTCGTTTGTTCGCTGGCGCCATCGGCTCAGCGCTGGTGGCGCCCGAGGTCCGCGACCCGCTCGAGCCATCGCGCGCGCTGCCGCTCGTCGAGCGCGCCGATACCGCCGATATAGGTCTCGCGCACCGGACCGACCCCGGACATCGAAAGGACCCCGTTCCGCAGGCATCTGACGCCCGCCGCCCCGAAGAGGAAACGGAACGCCAGCGCCGGCATGCCCATCGTCACGATGACGCGGGCGGAGCGGCCCGCGAGGTTCTGTTTCGGCCAGCCGCCGCCGCGTTCCGAGACCGCGAAGTCCGCCCGTGCGAGCTGCTCGAAGAAGGCCTTGACCAGAGCCGGCATGGTTCCCAGCCAGAGCGGAAAGACGACGACGAGGTGTTCGGCTCGCAGCACCTGCTGTTGCACGGCGCGCATCGCCTCGTCCGGCGGCGTGGCAAAGGCGGCCTCCGACAGCAGCGGCTCTGGCGCCAGACGTGCGATATCGACGTGCTCCACCTCGGCCCCGGCTCCGGTCGCACCCGATCGGTAGGCCTCCGCGAGTGCATGACAGTAGTGCGGCGTGCCGCAATCGGGGTGACCCTGGATGATCAGAACACGCTTCGCCATGACGCCGTCCTTCGCTCGTGCCCCCATGGATCGCGCCACCCCCCTGGCGATATGGACCGATCCCGCGCCGGCATCCTTGATCGCCGTCAATGGCTGTGCGAGGTCGTCAAAGTGAGCACGACCAGACAGCTTTCGGCATTCGAGCCGCCCGCGCCCGACGGCTGCCCCGATGCCGCGCCGGGCGATTGTTCGAACGCCGTTCCCGTCCGCCGGAAAACCTTGTTTGGCCGCCGGAAGGGCAAGGCGCTGCATGGTCGCCAGCGCGAGCTTTACGGTGGGCTGTTGCCAGCGTTGAGCTTCGATCCGGATCGTCACGGCGCCGATCCGCTGTCGGCCTTCGGGCCCGGCTGCCGGGCGCTGGCGATGGAGATCGGCTTCGGCGGTGGCGAGCACCTCGCCGCCCAGGCCGTTGCCCATCCCGACGTGGCCTTCATCGGTTGTGAGCCGTTCGCCAATGGGGTCGCCAAGCTGCTCAGTGAGATCGAGCGCCTGGCGCTCGACAATGTGCGCGTTTTCCACGACGACGCCCGCACGGTGATCGCGGCCCTGCCGGCCCGCGCTCTCACCCGGGTTTTCATCCTTTTCCCCGATCCGTGGCCGAAGCGCCGCCATGTCAAGCGCCGGCTCGTGGACGCCCCTTTCCTGGCCACTCTCTCGCGTGTCATGGCGGTTGGCGGCGAACTCCGCGTCGCGACCGACATCGTCGATTATGCGCGCTCGATGGACGCCGCTTTCGCCGCGACCCCTGCCTTCCGGTGCCTGACACCGAGTGCCGCCGAATGGAGCGCCCGCCCGCCGGATTGGCCGCCGACTCGCTACGAGGCCAAAGCCGTTGCGGCGAAAAGAGCGCCGCGTTACATGCGTTATGTGCACGAGCCGACCGTGGGCTGAGGCGATCGCCCCGCCGACCGCTCTGCCGCGTCGGGCCCGCAGGGCCATTTCTTCCAAGCCGGTCACATTGAACGCTTGCGCGTCGTGCGTGCCCGTCGTATAGGAAAAGTGCTCATGATCATCTCAACTTCGGGAGTGGGCCCTCCGGGTCCGCTCTTTTTTATTTGGCGGCGCAGGGTGTGACACGCCCCGTGCGCTCGGAGCAACGTGTTGACGCGAGTGGGTACGGACTTCGGTGGCGATGCGCGGTTCTTCCGCGAAACCGGCTTGGCGGCGGAGATTGCCGAATTGGCCGAGCCGGTGCTGTCCGAACTCGGGTTCCGGCTGGTCCGCGTGCTCGTCTCCAGCCGTGACGGTGGAACGATCCAGGTCATGTTCGACCATGCCGGGCGCGAGGTCGACGCTTCCGACTGTGAGCGGGTGTCGCGGGCGCTCGATCCGACCATCGATGCCTACGTGCCGAAGGCGCGCTCGAGCCACGGCCTCGAGGTTTCATCACCCGGCATCGACCGTCCGCTGGTCCGCCCGAGCGACATCGAGGCGCACATCGGGCACGAGGCGCGGCTCGAATTGCGCGAGATGGTGGAGGGCCGCAAGCGGTTTCGCGGGCGGCTCGAGGGCATGGAGGACGGCGAATTGCGCCTCGAGACCGACCTCGGCGGCGAAGCGGGCGTCGTGGTGCTCGGCTTTCCGCTGACGATGGTCGAGAGCGCCAAGCTCGTCCTGACCGACGAGTTGATCGCCTTGGGCCAGGCACGCCGTGCACTCGCCGCGCAAGCGGCTGCCGAGGGCGAAAGCGGCGGCGAGAACGAAGGTTCCGCTCGGGCCGGCGAGACGGCCGGTGGTGATATCGAGCCCGATGCCGGGGTAACGGGATCGGCGAATGAACGGCCCGTCGGCGCGGGCGGCAAGCGGCGCCGGACGGGCGACAGGATGGAGTAGTGGAATGGCACAGATGGGTGTGAGCGCCAACCGGCTCGAGCTCCTGCAGATCGCCGATGCCGTCGCGCGCGAGAAGTCGATCGACCGTCAGATCGTGATCGCCGCCATGGAGGATGCGATCCAGAAAGCTGCGAAATCGCGTTACGGCGCGGAGAACGAAATTCGCGCGCGCATCAATCCGCAGACCGGAGAGATGCGGCTCGCCCGCGTCATGACCATCGTCGAGGAGGTCGCCAACCAGGCGACCGAGATTTCACTCGCCAACGCCAAGTGGCGCGATCCCGCCGCCGAAGTCGGTGGCACCATCGAGGAAGAACTTCCGCCCCTCGATTTCGGCCGCGTCGCCGCCCAGAATGCCAAGCAGGTGATCGTCCAGAAGGTCCGTGAGGCCGAGCGCGACCAGCAGTTCGAGGAATACAAGGACCGCGTCGGCCAGATCATCAACGGCACTGTGAAGCGCGAGGAACACGGCCACGTCATCGTCGACCTCGGCCGCGGCGAGGGAATTCTCCGCCGTGAGGAGAAGCTGCCGCGCGAGGCCTACCGCTACGGCGACCGTGTCCGCGCCCTCATCGCGGACGTGCGCCGCGAACAGCGCGGCCCGCAGATTTTCCTCTCGCGCACGCGCCCCGAGTTCATGGCCAAGCTCTTTGCCCAGGAGGTTCCGGAGATCTACGACGGGATCGTCGAAATCCGCTCCGTCGCGCGTGAGCCGGGAAGCCGTGCAAAGATCGCGGTCATCTCGAACGACAGCTCCATCGACCCGGTCGGCGCCTGCGTCGGCATGCGCGGTCAGCGCGTTCAGGCCGTGGTCGGCGAACTGCAGGGCGAAAAGATCGACATCATCCCCTGGTCCGGCGACGCGGCCAACTTCATCGTGAACGCGCTCGCACCCGCCGAGGTCGTCAAGGTCGTGCTCGACGAGGACGCCGAGCGTATCGAGGTGGTGGTGCCCGACGACCAGCTCTCCCTGGCGATCGGTCGCAAGGGTCAGAATGTCCGGCTTGCGAGCGAACTCACGGGCTGGGACATCGACATCCTGACCGAGTCCGCCGAGACGGAACGCCGCCAGAAGGAAACCGGCGAGCGGCTCGCCCTCTTCATGGAGGCGCTCGATATCGACGAGTTCATCGCCCAGTTGCTGGTCGCCGAGGGGTTCTCGAGCATCGAGGAGGTGGCCTACGTCGATATCGCAGAGGTCGCCTCGATCGACGGTTTGCCGGAAGAGACGGCCCAGGAGGTCCAGACCCGCGCCCGCGACTACCTCGACGCCCAGGAGGCCGAGCGCGACCGTCGGCGCCGCGAACTCGGTGTTTCCGACGATATCGCCCAGGTGCCGGGTGTCACGACGGCGATGATGGTGGCCTTCGGCGAGAACGACATCCGATCGCTGGAGGATTTGGCGTGGTGCGCGACCGACGATCTCATCGGATGGCACGAGCGTCGCGACGGCTCGACGGTGCGCCACGAAGGTGCGCTGTCCGGCTTCGAACTGTCGCGCGAGGAGGCCGAGGAGTTGATCATGTCGGCGCGCCTGCTGGCCGGCATGGTTGAAGTGGAGGATATTACCGGTCCGGCCGCCGAGGCCGAGGGAGGCGAAGAGGCCGGTGGGGTTGGCGCCGAGGGAGAGGCGGTCTGAGGCCGGCCGCTCCGCGGGAGGCACGATCATGACCGGCGAGCCGGAGGCGCGGGAGTACGAGGTGGATGCCGACGGGCATCCGCGGCGACAATGCATCGTCACGCGCGAGCGTGCTTCGCCGGACGAACTCTTGCGTTTCGTGGTCGGGCCCGAGCGTCGGGTGGTGCCGGATATCGCGGCGCGGCTCCCCGGGCGAGGATGCTGGGTCACCTGCCGGCGCGAAGTGGTCGAACTCGCCGTTCGCCGCCGGGCCTTCGCCCGCGCGCTGAAGACCGAGGTCGTCGTGGATGCGGACTTGCCTGCGTTGGTTGGCCAGCTCCTGCGTGCCCGTACGCTCGCCTCGTTGTCCCTGGCCCGCAAGGCCGGCGAGGTGGTTTTGGGCTTCATGAAGCTGGAGGCGGCACTGACCGAGCGCCGGATCGTCCTGCTCGTGCATGCCAGCGATGCCGGGCGGGACGGGCGTGAGCGCCTCGATCGACGCCTCGCGGCGCTGCCGCCGGAGTTTCCCGGGGCGGTTCTCGAGGCGAGCGGTGCGAAAATCACCGGGGTGGATCTGACGCGAGACGAATTGAGTTTGGCACTAGGCCGTCCGAATGTGGTACATGCTGGGATGAAGGCGGGTGGCGCCAGCCTGAGATTCCAGAAAGACTTCGCGAGGCTGAGGCGCTACGAAGCGACATCGTCGCTCGACTGCGAGCCGGCTGGCTCGGCTTCTGGCCCAGATATGGCCCCGACCCGGGGTCCAAACACGGAATGAGTATGACCGAGACGAAAGAGACAGACGAGAGCCAGGCACCCGGCGATCAGCGCAAGCCCTTGACGGTTATTGCAAAGCGCACGGTCGATACTGCGGTCGTGCGCCAGAATTTCCCGCAAGGTCGCTCCAAGCCGGTTCTGGTCGAACGCAAGAAGCGTCGCATCGTCCCGCCGACACCCGGCGCGTCGTCGACGCAGGCCGCCAGCCCCGCACCGGCCCCCGCAGCGCCGCCCACGGCCAGCCAGACGGCCAGCGCCGCGCCACGTGCCGAGGAGGCCGCGCCGCGTCGGCGTTCCGGCGTCGAGCGCTCGAACATGCCCTCGGCGGCGCGTGGAGCGTCCGACGGCCTGACGCGCAAGCTCTCCGACGCCGAGAAGGAGGCGCGCCTGCGTGCCCTCGCGGCAGCAAAGGCGCGCGAGGCCGATGATCGGCGCCGGGCCGAAGAGGAAATGCAGCGCCGGGCCGAGGAGGATCGCCGCCGCGCGCTCGAGGCTGCCGCCAAGAAGCGCGAGGAAGAGGAGGAAGCCCGCCGCCGCGCCGAGGAGGCCGAGCGCGAAGCCGAAGGCGCCAGCCAGTCCGAAACCGCTGCGCAGACCGCCGTGGTCGCTCCCCTCGAAGGCACCGTGCCGACCGATCCGGTCGGCGCCAGGCAGCGTTCGGCGCCGGCCGAGCGGGTGCCGGTCGCCAAGGCGCGCACCGCCGAGGGCGAGGACGAGGAGCGCGGCGGTGACCGCGCCAAGCGGCCGCTGCGTCGCGAGGCCGAGCGCCCGCCGACGCCGCCCAAGCGCGAGGACGACAGGCGCACGCGTGGCCGCCTCACGATCAACAATGCCTTCGACGAGAGCCAACGCGAGCGCTCGCTCGCCTCGCTGCGCCGGCGCCAGGAGCGCCAGAAGGCGAAATCGATGGGCGCCTTGCAGGCCCGCGAGAAGATTTCCCGCGAGGTCGTCATCCCCGAGGTGATCACCATCCAGGAACTCGCCAACCGGATGGCCGAACGCGCCGTCGATGTCATCCGCTTCCTGATGAAGCAGGGCGAGATGTTCAAGATGAACGACGTGATCGACACCGACACGGCCGAGCTGGTCGCCCAGGAGTTCGGCCACACCGTGCGTCGTGTCTCGGCCGCCGACGTCGAGGAAGGGTTCATCGGGGCCGCGGACGACGAGGGCGATCGCCGTTCCCGGCCTCCCGTCGTCACCATCATGGGCCACGTCGACCACGGCAAGACGTCGCTCCTCGATGCCATCCGCCACGCCAACGTGGTCGCCGGCGAGGCGGGGGGTATCACGCAGCATATCGGCGCCTATCAGGTGAAGACGCCCTCCGGCGCCCTTGTCACCTTCATCGACACGCCCGGCCACGAGGCGTTCACCGCCATGCGCGCGCGGGGCGCCAAGGTGACGGATATCGTTGTTCTGGTGGTGGCCGCCGATGACGGCGTCATGCCGCAGACGATCGAGGCCATTCGACACGCCCGTGCCGCTGGCGTGCCGATGATCGTCGCCATCAACAAGATCGACAAGCCCGACGCCGATCCGAACAAGGTGCGCATGGCGCTCCTGCAGCATGAGGTGGTGGTCGAGAGCCTGTCGGGCGAAACCCTCGAGGTCGAGGTCTCCGCGCTCAAGCAGACAGGCATCGACACCCTGCTCGAGGCGATCGCGATGCAGTCCGAGCTGCTCGAGCTGCGCGCCAATCCGGAACGCACCGCCGAGGGCATCGTCGTCGAAGCCAAGCTGGAGCGCGGTCGTGGGCCGGTCGGCACCCTTCTGGTTCAGCGCGGCACGCTGCGCGTCGGCAACATCGTGGTGGCCGGCACCAGCTGGGGTCGCGTACGTGCCCTGATCGACGACAAGGGCGGACACATCGTGGAGGCGGGACCGTCGACTCCGGTCGAGGTCCTCGGCTTCAACTCGGCGCCCGAAGCCGGCGACCAGTTCGCGGTCGTCGAGAACGAAAGCCGCGCCCGTGAGCTGACCGAGTACCGCGAGAGCCTGCGGCGCGACAAGCTTGCCGGCGGCGCCACCGTGCGCTCGCTCGAGCAGATGATGTCGAAGCTCAAGGATGCCGGTCGCCAGGAATTCCCGCTGCTCGTCAAGGCCGACGTGCAGGGATCCGCCGAGGCGATCGCCGGCGCGCTCGAGAAACTGGGAACCGACGAGGTCGGCGCACGCATCCTGCACTCGGGGGTCGGCGGCGTCACGGAGTCCGATATCTCCCTCGCCGCCGCCTCGAACGCGGTCATCATCGCGTTCAACGTCCGCGCCAACCAGCAGGCACGCGCGGCCGCCGAGCGTGAAGGCGTGGAGATCCGCCAGTACGCGATCATCTACGACGTGGTCGACGACGTGAAATCGGCGATGTCTGGCATGCTCGCTCCGACCATCCGCGAGAATTTCCTCGGCAATGCCTCGATCCTCGAGATTTTCAACATCACGAAGGTCGGCAAGGTCGCCGGTTGCCGCGTCACGGAAGGCCGCGTCGAGCGCGGCGCCAATGTTCGCCTCATCCGCGACAACGTGGTCATCCACGAGGGCAAGCTCTCGACGCTCAAGCGCTTCAAGGACGAGGTCAAGGAGGTTCAGGTCGGCCAGGAGTGCGGCATGGCATTCGAGGGCTACCAGGACATGCGGGCTGGCGATGTCATCGAATGCTTCACCACCGAGAAGGTGAAGCGCTCGCTTTGACGGTGTCGGTCATCGTTGGGCGGGGGCGCCGGACGCGCGGTCCACGGCCCCGCCGCCTTCCTGACCAGCGAGGCGAGCCGCAGCCGGAGTTCGGCCGGCTCCGCCTCTCGTCGATCGAATGATTGGCGCTCCCCGCCACCGGGCGCGCTTGGCACCATGACGAGAGCCATGCCGGATCATCATCTGCAGTATCGGGTGGACGGTGCGGGCCTGCTGGAAACGATGATGACTGCCTGGCGTCGGGCGCGCGGACGAAAATTCCTCGTGCGCCAGTTCGTTCTTGCTATGGCTTTCGTCGTGCTCGCGCTCTGGGCGGCCTTCCAGATTGGCCCGTTCCTCGAGCTGTTCGGCATCCGGCTCTCACCATTGTTCGAGATCGCGGTGAGCATCGCTCTTCTCGGGCTGCTCTATCAGGCCTACTACTCGATCAATGTGATGCTGGTTCGCGAGGCCTGCGAGCGCATGGCGGGCACGGGTGAACCGGTGCAGGTCGAGGTCGGTCAGGAGAGCATCGTCTTTCGCTCCCCACATAGCGAGCATCGGCTTGCCTGGCCCGCGGTCCGGAGTGTCGACGAGGTTCGTGGCGGTTTGGCCGTGAGCGCCGGGCTCATCGCGTTCTATATTGCGCCGCAGGCCTTCACGGATGCCGCGCACCGCGCCGAGGTTCTGGGCTATTGCCGATCCCGCATTCGTCGGGACGTGGTTGCCGACGGCCGGCGCCTCGACGTCGGCGGCCCGATCGAATCCCCCGTGCTCGATCGCTGAGCACCGGGTCGACCCTCATTTCGACGACAGGACAATCGCCGTGCCGCGCAACACCTCCAACAAGGCTCCATCGCAGCGCCAGCTTCGCCAGGGCGAGGAATTGCGCCACGCCCTCGCCGAGATACTCATGCGCCGCGAGATCCGCGACGACGACCTGCGCGGTGTCGTGATCACGGTCTCGCAGGTTCGCATCAGCCCCGATGCGCGCGCCGCGACAGCCTACGTCATGCCGCTCGGCGGCCAGAACCAGGAGCGTGTCGTTGCCGCCCTCAACCGCAATGCGCGCTACCTGCGCGGCGAGGTTGGCCACGCTGTCCGGATGAAGTATACGCCGACCCTGGTCTTTCGCCTCGACACCTCCTTCGACGAATCCGATCGTATCGGCGCGGCCTTGCGTTCGCCCGAGGTGCGTCGCGATGTCGCGTCGGAGGATGCGGGCAACGATGGCACGGGCGACGCCGAAGATACCGGCGCCCCGGCCGATGGACAACAATCGTAGCGCTCTCGCCGCCGGTCGCGGCGCGAGCGGCATTCGAGGTGCGCGCATGGGACGTCGAAAGGGGAGTTCCGTTTCGGGTTGGCTGATCGTCGACAAGCCCGAAGGGATGACGTCCACCCAGGCCGTCGGCAAGGCGAAGTGGCTGTTCGACGCGCGCAAGGCCGGTCACGCCGGCACGCTCGATCCGCTCGCCACCGGCATCCTGCCGATCGCGCTCGGCGAGGCCACCAAGACGGTGCCCTTCATTGTCGACGGTGCGAAGGGCTACCGCTTCACCATGCGGCTCGGCATCGAGACGGACAGCGACGACTCGGACGGTCAGGTCGTGGCGAACGCCGATGCGTCCGGCATCACCGAGCAGATGGTGCGCGCCTTGCTGCCCGAGTTCCTCGGTGAGATCGAGCAGACACCGCCGCGCTTTTCCGCGATCAAGGTCGCTGGCGAGCGTGCCTACGACCGTGCCCGCGACGGTGAGGTGTTCGAACTCGATGCGCGCACTGTGACGATCGACCGCCTCGATCTGGTCGGTTTTGCCGCACCCGACGTGACGCTGGAGGCCGACTGCGGAAAGGGCACCTATGTTCGCGCCATCGCCCGCGATCTCGGTCGCCGCCTCGATTGTGGAGGCCATGTCGTGAAACTGCGCCGGACGCGGGTCGGTCCGTTCGATGAATCGCATGCGATTTCTCTGGAACGCCTCGAGGAACTTCGCCATAGTGCCGCCGGCCGAGAGGCTCTCATGGAAAGTCTGCTGCCCATCGAGGCAGCGCTGGACGACATCCCGGCGCTTTCCGTGTCGAGTGACGACGCCTCACGGCTCAAGAGGGGCCAGCCCGTGCTCTTGCGCGGTCGCGATGCCCCGATCATGACCGGGCCGGTCTACGCCATGTCGCGCGGAACCCTCGTGGCAATCGGAGAGATTTGCCAGGGCGAGCTTCGCCCCTCGCGAGTGTTCAATACGTCGGCGGGCTGACCGGTCGCCAAAGCAATGCAACGAGGAGCGACGATGTCGGTAACTGTCGAGCGCAAGGCGGAACTGATCAAGGAATTCGCCAAGGGCACTGGGGACACGGGCTCGCCCGAGGTCCAGATCGCCATCTTGAGCGAGCGCATCAGCAACCTGACCGAGCATTTCAAGAGTCACGTCAAGGACAACCACTCCCGCCGGGGCCTTCTGAAGATGGTCTCCCAGCGGCGCAGTCTCCTCGACTATCTTCGTTCCAAGGACGAGGCGCGCTATCGCGAGATCATCCAGCGGCTCGGCATCCGCCGTTAGCGGATCGCATCTGGGACGGACCTGCCTCCGGCCTCGGGAAACGGCGGCTCGGCTGGCGCAGCTGGCTGTGCCCGCTCCGCGGCGCCCCGGAACTGGAGTTTCATGCGGCCGGCTTCGACGAGGTTCGGGGCCGGACCGCTTTTTTGCGTTCGTCGCAATCCGGCGGCGACGCGATGATGAACGAGAGAAGAGATATGTTTGATATCGTACGGGAAGAGATCGAGTGGGGCGGCCGCAAGCTGTCGTTCGAGACGGGCCGCATCGCCCGCCAGGCGAACGGAGCGGTGCTCGTCCAGTACGGCGAGACATCGGTACTCGCGACGGCGGTGGCCGCGCGCAGCGCCAAGCCGGGGCAGGATTTCTTCCCGCTGACCGTGAACTACCAGGAAAAGACTTTTGCCGCCGGCAAGATTCCGGGCGGCTTCTTCAAGCGCGAGGGGCGGCCGAGCGAAAAGGAGATCCTCACCTCGCGCCTGATCGACCGTCCGATCCGCCCGCTGTTCGCACCGGGCTTCAAAAACGAGACACAGGTCGTCGTAACGGTACTCTCGCATGACCTCGAGAACGATCCCGACATCGTCGCGATGGTCGCTGCTTCCGCAGCCCTCACCATCTCAGGCATTCCCTTCCTCGGCCCCATCGGCGGTGCCCGCGTCGGCCTGATCGATGGCGCCTTCGTGCTCAACCCGATGCTCGGCGAGATTGCCCTCTCGGGCCTCGACCTCGTCGTGGCCGGCACTGCCGACGCGGTGCTGATGGTCGAATCCGAGGCCAAGGAGCTGAGCGAGGAGGACATGCTCGGCGCCGTCATGTTCGGCCACCGCGAGATGCAGCCGGTGATCGATACGATCATCCGGCTAGCCGAGCGGGCGGCAAAGGATCCCTGGCCGCTTTCCGTGAGCGAGACGGACGACCTCAAGTCCAAGGTTCGTGAGATTGCCGAGGCCGACCTGCGCGACGCCTTCGCGACGGCCGAGAAGATGGTGCGTCAAGACAAGGTCTCGGCGGCCAAGAAGAAGGTGTTCGAGGCCCTCCTGCCGGCCGGCGCATCGCCGGACGACACTGTCCGCCTCTCCGACGTCTTCAAGGAACTCGAGTCCGACATCGTTCGGGGCGACATCCTGCGCACCAAGCGGCGCATCGACGGCCGCGACCTGACGACCGTTCGCCCGATCGTGAGCGCGGTCGGCATTCTGCCGCGCACGCACGGCTCGGCACTGTTTACGCGTGGCGAGACGCAGGCCCTCGTGGTCGCGACCCTCGGCACCGGTGAGGACGAGCAGTTCATCGACGCACTCGAAGGTACCTACAAGGAGGCCTTCCTCCTGCACTACAACTTCCCGCCCTACTCCGTCGGCGAGGCTGGCCGCATGGGCTCGCCCGGTCGCCGCGAGATCGGTCACGGCAAGCTCGCCTGGCGCGCCGTGCGCCCATTGCTCCCCGCCAAGGAGGAGTTCCCCTACACGATCCGCCTCGTCTCGGAGATCACCGAGTCGAACGGCTCGTCCTCGATGGCGACGGTGTGCGGCTCCTCGCTCGCCCTGATGGACGCGGGCGTACCTCTGAAGCGCCCGGTCGCAGGTATCGCCATGGGCCTCATCAAGGAGGCGGAGGGCTTTGCCGTCCTCTCCGACATCCTCGGCGACGAGGATCACCTCGGCGACATGGACTTCAAGGTCGCCGGCACGGCCGATGGCGTCACCTCGCTGCAGATGGACATCAAGATCACGGGCATCACCGAGGAGATCATGAAGGTCGCCCTCGATCAGGCCAAGCACGGACGCCTGCACATCCTCGGCGAGATGGCCAAGGCGCTGACCGAGAACCGCGGTGAACTCGGCCAGTATGCGCCGCGCATCGAGACCATCACCATTCCGGTCGACAAGATCCGCGAGGTCATCGGCTCGGGCGGTTCGGTGATCCGGGCCCTCGTCGAGGAAACCGGCGCCAAGATCGACATCAGCGACGACGGCACGGTCAAGATCGCGGCGGCACGCCAGGAATCCATCAAGGCGGCGGTCGACCGCATCAAGGGCATCACCTCCGAGCCCGAGGTCGGCCAGATCTACAAGGGCAAGATCGTCAAGGTGATGGACTTCGGCGCCTTCGTGAACTTCTTCGGCCCGAAGGACGGCCTCGTCCACATCTCCCAGCTCGTCGCCGACCGTCGGCCGGAGACGACCGCCGAGGTCGTCAAGGAGGGCCAGGAAGTCTACGTCAAACTGCTCGGCTTCGACGATCGCGGCAAGGTGCGCCTGTCGATGAAAGTCGTCGATCAGTCGACCGGTCTCGAGATCCCGCGCGCCGAAGGCGAGGAGGGTGGGGATGACGAAGGCGGTGGAGGCGGTGGTGGTGAACGCCGCGATCGCCGTCCGCGTCGCCCGCGCCGCGACTGACCCGATCCATGCACTGGGCGCCGGTCCGTCCGAAAGGGCGGGTCGGCGACCTTGCGAGTTCTATTGGCGCAGGGCCTCTGCGTCGATGACGACACGCCCGCCGTCTTTAGCCTCGTCCTGCCCGATGCCGAAGATGCTCCATCCGCTCGAGACCGGCGCCCGGGCTCCCAGGCGCAGGAGTCGTTCGATCGCCTCGCTCGCCGCCAGCGTCGGCTCGTGCGCGAGTTGCTCGATCAGGTAGGCGCCAACCGCCGCCAGACCCCGCCCATCGAACTGTGGACCGCCGGCCCCGAATGCGATGACGACCTCGCCATGCCGGTCCGCCGGGGCGCGCGTCCCGACTGCTTCGTCCGCGCCACCGATCCGTTCGTCGATCAGCACGATGTTCGCCGGCGGCGACTGCTCGATGGCCCGTCGGGCGGCTTCGGGGATGACCTCCGGGCGGCTTTCGACGGCGGGTGCGACGACGATGACGTTCGGCAGGCTCTGGGCCGCCAACAGCAGGGTCTCCCGCCCCAGTCCCTCGGCGAGCGCTCGCGTGACGATGAGCAGCCGCCCTGGATTCTGTCCGGCATGTCCCAGCATGGCGCCGAAACCGTCGAGATCGCCCGGCCTGATGCGATATGGCGCAACGCTCGCCTCGGCATTGGCGAGCAGCACGGCGAGTGCCACGGCGTCGGCACTGGTTGCACCGGGATCGTCCGGATAGGGCTGCAGGTCGCCGTCGACCTGGTCGAAACCGATGATCAGCCCTTCCCCGTCCCGGGCAAGGCGGTTCGCCAGTTCCGGCCGTGTGTAGTTGATGCCCGGACCGAACAGCGAAAAGACGATGCGCCCTCGATCGATGCCGATAGGCACCGGCGGGTTCTCGCCCGCAGCGCCCGCGGCGCCACCCCACGATGCCGTCGGCACGACCAGCAGCCAAGTGGCCGCGGACCACCGGCGAATGCCCCGAAATCCGCCCTTCATCTTCGGCACTCCGCAGCTCGGTGCGACCGGCGAATCGTTTGCACTGATCATCGTATAAGTACGGCGTCCGGCAACGGTATGGCGACGACAGCGCTACCGGCGTCCGATCACCAGGCCGAGTTTTTCCACGACGAGGTTGGCGATGTCCTCGATCGCATCGAGAGAAAGCACTGGCAGCCCGAAGCTTTCCTCGACCTCGTGGTCGGCGGCGATCGCGATCACATTCGGGTCGCGCCCGGCGAGCGCCGTTCCCTTTCCGCCTTCACGGCGCCGCGCCTCGATCTTGGGCACGGGGTGGGACTTGTAGCCCTCGACCACGATCACATCGGCCGGCTCGAGCATTGCGATGACCCGATCGAAGTCCGGCTCCGGTGCCCCGTCGAGTTCGCGGATGAGCGCCCAACGCTCGTTGGAGACGACGGCGACCTGCCGCGCGCCGGCCGCCCGGTGGCGGGCGCTGTCCTGCGTGCCATCGTCGATGCGGAAATTGTGGTGCGCATGCTTGACGCTCGAAACGCGATAGCCACGCGCCGTGAGCGAGGCGATGAGGCGGATCGCGAGTGTCGTCTTGCCGGAGTTCTTCCATCCGACCACGGCAACGACCGGGGAGTGGTATCGTTGCGTCACGACGTGGCCCCGCCGCCGATGAGGGCCTCCGCCTCGGCCAGTTCCTCGGGCGTATTGGCATTGAAGAATGGATCGATGTCGATGGCCCCGATCCGGGTCGGCGCGAAATCGACCGCGGTCGTGTCGTGCCGGTCGGTCCAGTCGAGCACCTTTCGGATGCCGGCCTCGAGCGCCGATCTGAGATCGCCCGCCAGCGCCACCGGCCAGAGCCCGACCACGGGATGCACCCGCCCCCCCGATCTTGCCAGCACGACCCGCTCCGTACGGCCGTCGAGACGGCTCTGCAACGCGGCGACGAGGTCGCGTGGAAGGAACGGCGCGTCGCTCGGTACGCTGACGATGTGGCTCGCCGTCGGCCGATCGGTACGTGTCCATTCGAGGCCCGCGAGCACGCCGACGAGGGGGCCGGCGAAGCCCTCGATGGGGTCTGCGATCACGGTGCGCCCGAACGGGGCGAACCGCTCCGCATCGCCATTGGCGTTGATCACGATGTCGCCCACCTGGTCCGAGAGCCGTTCGAGCACGTGCGCGAGCATCGGCCGGCCGGCCAGCGGCCTGAGGCACTTGTCGCCGCCGCCCATGCGCCGCGAGAGCCCGCCTGCCAGGACGAGCGCGACGATCCCGTTGCCCGCCCCGGTCATTCGCCTCCCCCGCCTGTATCGGCATCGCCGTCGGCGTCGCGATCACGCGCGCCCTTGCGTCGATGTTTGGGATCCTCCTCGCCGCCGAGACGCGTGTCCGCGTCGAACACGATCCGCTCGGGGCCGGACAGCGCCACAAAGCGGTGACCACGGGCCCGTCCGATGAGCGTCAGCCCCGCCCGCCGGGCTAGATCCACGCCCCACGCCGTGAAGCCGGAGCGCGAAACCAGGATCGGCAAACGCATTTTCACGGTCTTGATGACCATTTCGCTGGTCAATCGCCCGGTCGTATAGAAGATCTTGTCGTCCGGCCGGATACCCTGGAGGAACATTATTCCAGCGATCGTGTCGACCGCGTTGTGGCGCCCGACATCCTCGACGAAGATCAGCGGATCGTCGCGCCGGCAGAGCACCGAGCCGTGAATCGCGCCCGCTTTGAGATAGAGGCTCGGCTCGGTGTTGATCGCCTTGGCGAGGCCGTAGAGCCAGGACGTCTTGATGCGTGCATCGGGCGACAGACGCACTTGATCGAATGCCTCCATCAGATCGCCGAACACGGTGCCCTGTGCGCAGCCCGACGTCTGCGTCTTCTTCTTGAGCTTCTCCTCGAAATCGGTCTTGCGCCGCGTCCGCACCACGACGGTCTCGATGTCGGCATCGTAGTCGACGGCCGTGATCCGGTCGTCCGCGAGCAGCATGTTCTGGTTGAGCAGATAGCCGACGGCCAGCGCCTCGGGCCTCGTCCCGATCGTCATCAGCGTCACGATTTCCTGGCCATTGAGAAAGAGCGTGATCGCGCGCTCGGTGACGACCGGCGTCGTGACCGGCCGGCCGTCCTGGTCGATGCCTTCGACCAGGACGCTGGCCCTCGGATCGTCCGGGGCTGGCCTCATGCGCTCGATCGTCTCGCCCGCTTCTCGCCTATCGCCGCCCTCGACGGGCGTCGCGTCGACGCCGTCGCGGCCCTGCGCACCGTCCTGGATCATGCAACCTTCCTGCACCCGGGATGCTATTCGCGCGCCTATCGTAATCGTGGCGGCGCGGTCCCACTTGGGAAATCATAGCGCGTCGCCCCCCGCCTGCACATATTCGATCTGATGAGGGGGCACGGGCGCCCGGGCAGCGGCGGCGCGGTCGAGAGTGGATCGGCGCGGCGCTCGTTGGCCAAGCGGTGGGAACATGCTTAGGGTGGCCGTCGCGCGATGGGGCGCGATCGACGAGGCGGATCGACAAGGCGGGTTGAGCGAATGAGCGCTGGTTTGACGAAGGATGCGGTGATCGCGGCGTTGCGGCGCATCAAGGGCCCCGACCTCGAGGGCAATCTCATCGATCTCGGCCTCGTGTCCGAGATCGTGATCGCCAACGGCAAGGTCTATTTCGCGATCACGGTGGACCCGGAGCGAGCCGAGGAGTTGGATGCTCTTCGTGAGGCGGCCGAAAAGGTCGTGGCACAGATTCCGGGCGTCGAGACCGTGAACGCGGTTTTGACCGCCGAGCGCGCGCAGGGTGCGGCGAGCCCGCCTCCACGCCGGCCGGCCTCTGCCCCGGCAGCGCCCGCTGCACCGGCGAGGGGCTCGGCGCCCGCTTCCGGTGGACAGCAGGCAGCGCGCGCTGGCGTTCCGGGCGTGCGCCACATCATCGCGGTCGCCTCCGGCAAGGGCGGTGTCGGCAAATCGACCACGTCGGTCAACCTCGCTCTGGCGCTCAAGGCGAACGGTCTTTCGGTCGGCATCCTCGATGCCGACATCTACGGTCCGTCCATGCCGCGCCTCCTCGGCATCAGCGGCCGGCCCCAGGCGGCAGGCGGCAATCTGCTGCGCCCGCTCGAGGGCTATGGCGTCAAGGTGATGTCGATCGGCTTCCTGGTGGACGAGGCAACGCCGGTGATCTGGCGCGGCCCCATGGTCATGTCGGCGCTGACGCAGATGCTGCGCGAGGTGCTGTGGGGTGAACTCGATGTCATCGTCGTCGACATGCCGCCCGGCACGGGCGATGCGCAATTGACCATGGCCCAGCAGGTGCCCTTGTCCGGCGCCGTGATCGTCTCGACGCCGCAGGATCTCGCCCTCATCGACGCCCGCAAGGGACTTGCCATGTTCCGGCAGGTCGACGTGCCGGTGCTCGGGATCATCGAGAACATGAGTTACTTCCTTTGCCCGAGCTGCGGCGAGCGCGCCGAGATCTTCGGGCACGGGGGCGCCCGCCTCGAGGCGACCAAGCTCGGCGTTCCGTTCCTCGGCGAGATCCCGCTGCACATGGAAATCCGCGCCAAGTCCGACAGCGGCCAGCCCGTCGCCGCCGTCGCTCCCGACAGCCCCCATGCTCGAATCTATCGCGAGATCGCGGCCAAGGTCTGGGCATCCCTTTCGGGGGGTGAGGGCGCCGGCGGCCGCAAGGCGGCTCCGCGCATCGTCATCGAGTGAGGCACGGCGAACGGGCCGGTCGACCGGTCCGGACCACGAACGAGCGACTGGAGTTCCGCCATGACCGCCGACGACATCTGGCCGACAGAGCTTCGCCTCACCAGCGACAAGGCGCGCCTCGTCGTCGCCTTCGACAATGGCGAGAGCTACGAGCTTTCTGCGGAATACCTCCGCGTCATGAGCCCGAGCGCGGAAGTCCAGGGCCACGGCCGCGATCAGCGTGTCACCGTACCCGGCAAGCGCGGTGTCCGGATCGCCGGGCTCGAGCCGGTCGGCAACTACGCCGTGCGGATCAACTTCGACGATCGCCACTCGACCGGCCTCTATGCCTGGAAGTATCTGCGCGCGCTCGGTCGTGAGCATGCGACGCGCTGGGCCGAGTATCTGGCCGAGCTCGAGGAGAAGGGCCTCGGGCGGGACTGAAAACCGAACGACCTGGCGCTGGTGCCCTGCTCGCGCCTCCCCGCGGCCGGCGCCGTTTTTGCATTCTCCTCTCCGGTCCGCTAGCATGCCGACCTAGGCCCTGAGCAGCATAGGGAGAATGGCCATGCTCCGTCGCCCCTCCACGTTCATCCTCGCCGGTCTTGTGGCATGGCTTCTCGCGGTCCTGTCGCTCCTGCCTGTCCTGCCGCCGGCCGCTGCCGCCGACGCGACCCCCAAGTATTTCTCCATCGGCACCGCCGGCTCGGCCGGGGTCTACTTCGTCGCTGGCAATGCGATCTGCCGCATGGTCTCCGTGGAGGCAGGAGAGGGTCGCGACGATGCGCGAGGCCATGGTCTGCGCTGTTCTGCCCCCTCGACCGCCGGCTCCATATACAACCTCGAGAAACTGCGTGAAGGCAACCTCGACTTCGCGATCGTGCAGTCCGACTGGCAGTATCATGCGGCCAACGGCACGGACCTCTTCGAAGGTCGCCCGATCGACGGTCTGAGGGTCGTATTTTCCATCCATGCCGAGCCGTTCCAGATACTGGCCCGAGGCGACGCCGGTATTTCGTCCTGGTCCGATCTCGCTGGCCGTGCCGTCAACATCGGCAACCCGGAAAGCGGCCAGCAGGCGACGTTCCAGGCCCTGCTGTCGACCTATGGCGTCGGCAGGGAGTATTTCGGGCGCGTCTCCGAACTCGATTCGACCAAGCAGGCTGGCGCGCTCTGCCGCGGCGAGATCGATGCCTTCGCCTTCATCGTCGGCGTTCCCAACGCCAGTGTCGCCGAGGCCGCCGACGGGTGCGATGCCGTTTTCGTCCCTCTCGCGGACCGCGAGGTCCAGATCATGGTCGAGGAGAATCCCTTTTTCGATTTTCTCTCTATTCCTGCCGGGTCCTATGCGACCGTCGGTGCGGATGTTCCGACTTTCGGCGTCACTGCGACGCTCGTCACCCGCGTCGACGTTCCGGACGACGTCGTTTATGAACTGGTCCGTGCCGTATTCGAGAACTTCGACGACTTTCGCCGCGAGCACCCGGCGTTCCGCGCGCTCACCCGCAAGGAGATGGTGACGCGCGGCATCTCGGCGCGTTTTCATCCAGGTGCCTTGCGCTATTACACCGAGAACGGGTTCTTTTGACCGGCGCTGGCCGCCCTGGTTCGGGTCCGACCGCGGGAAGGCCAAGGCGACACTGTTTCGTAGTCGGGCCGAGGGCCAGGGTTTGGGATCCTGGCCGGGCATGCTAATTGCCATTCGGGCGCCCCATCCGCGTGATCGAGAAGCTTGACGCACACACCGAGGGGCTGTCCACGTCGGCGGACGGACATCGCAGTCGAGCGGCCCGATCATGACAGACGCATATCGGCTGGAAGCGGCAGGCAGCGCGCCCGGCACGACCGCCGGCGAGGAGAACGGTGCTGCCGTCGATGCCGCCGCGCGCACCGCCGAGACCGGGCAGCCGACGGTCCGGTCCAGCGATCGGTTCGAGGCAGCGCGTTCGGTTGCGGACCGGGTCCTCGATCGATTGGCCGTGCGCGGTTGGCTGCTCGCCGTTGCTGTGGCCGTGATCGTGCTGCTCGGCGTCAGATCCGGTCTTCCGGCGGGCGAAGTGGTCGTGGCGGTGGCCGTGGTATTGCTCGTCGCGTTGGTTCTGCCGCGCCACGGGTTGCCGCGCGAGAGCCCACTCGGAGCCGCCCGTGCCGCCCGAAGCCGCCACGGCATCCCGCTGCGCCAATGGGAGCACGTTCTCGCCGCGCTTCCGGACGCGGCAGTGCTGGTTTCCCAATACGGTTCGGTGCTCGCCGCCAATGGTTCGGCGCGCGACCTCATCGCCAATCTCGAAGCCGGAACGGACATCTCGGCGCTCATCCGTGACCCCGATTTCCTCGATGCGATCGAGGAGGTTCAATCCGGCGGAGGTCCGCTGACCGTGCGCTATACCGAGCGCGTCCCGGTCGAACGCTTCCTGACGGCGACCGTTTCCCGGCTCGACCGCTCGAGCGGCCAAGCGGCTCAGCCCGACCTCCTCGTCACGTTCCGCGACGTCTCCGAGCAGCATCGCCTCGAGCGCATGCGGGCCGACTTCGTCTCTTATGCCAGCCACGAATTGCGCACGCCGTTGGCATCGCTTCTCGGCTTCATCGAGACCCTGCGCGGGCGGGCGCGCGACGATGCGGCGGCCCGCGAGCGCTTCCTCGAGATCATGGCGGCCGAGGGCGCTCGGATGTCGCGACTCATCGACGATCTGCTCTCGCTCAGTCGCATCGAGATGAAGGCCCATTTGCCGCCGCGCGATCGCGTGGAACTGGCCGACGTCGCGCGCCACGTGCACGAGACGATGCTGCCGCTTGCCGACGATCGATCCATGACGCTCGAACTCGAACTGGATGCTGACGGCGAGGATACCGAGGTTCGTGGCGAGCGCGATGATCTCGTGCAGGTGCTCCAGAACCTCGTCCAGAACGCGATCAAGTACGGCAACGAGCAAGGTCACGTCGCCATTCGGTTGCGGCTCGAGGGCCGTGGCTCGCGGACCCCTATTGTCGTCGTCGACGTGGTCGATGACGGTCCCGGAATCGCCGCCCATCATCTGCCGCGCCTGACCGAGCGCTTCTACCGGGTCGAGTCCGACGGCCGCTCGCGCCCCGGCGGCACGGGCCTCGGCCTCGCCATCGTCAAGCACATCCTCAATCGCCACCGTGGTGAGATTTCGATTCTGTCCACGCCTGGCCGTGGCTCGACGTTCAGCGTCCGGCTGCCTGCTCTCAACAAATCGCGATGAATGAATTTATTGAAACAAAAACAATGGCTTGAAATGTCACACGCCAGTATTGCCGTTCGTCTAGAAGCCTCCTGAGCCTAGGGCTCGGCGGGCGGCTGGAGGTCGCGGCCCGTCACGAACCCCGAATTCGAGGGAGAGCAGAAGTGAAGAGGTTGGTTGCCCTGACGGCAGCCGCGGTCGTCGTCGGCTTCGCCGGCACGGCTTCGGCTCGTGAGATCAAGATCGTCGGTTCCTCGACGGTTTTCCCCTACACCCAGGCGGTCGCCGAGGAATTCGCCAACAAGGGCGGCACGGCGCCGACGGTCGAGTCGACCGGCACTGGCGGCGGCATGAAGGTCTTCTGCGGCGGCATCGGCGAGCAGCATCCCGACATCACCGGCGCTTCGCGCGCGATGAAGAAGTCGGAGTACGAACTCTGCACGGCGAACGGCGTCACCGACATCACCGAAGTGCTGCTCGGCTACGACGGCCTGTCCATCGCCAACTCGCGCAAGGGACCGCTGTTCAACCTGACGAAGGCGCAGATCTACCTCGCGCTGGCCGCGCAGGTTCCGGTCGATGGCGCTCTTGCCGCGAACCCCTACAAGAAGTGGTCCGAGATCGACGCCTCGCTTCCCGACATGCCGATCGTCGCCTACGGCCCGCCCCCGACGTCGGGCACCCGTGATGCGTTCGTCGAGCTGGCGATGAACGAGGGCTGCGAGGAACTCGAGTTCTTCAAGGCGCTGAAGGCCGCCGACAAGAAGGCCTTCGGCAACGTCCTCAAGACCACCTGCTCCGAGATGCGCCAGGACGGCCCGTTCATCGAGGCTGGTGAGAACGACAATCTGATCGTCCAGCGCCTCGACGCCGATGCCAATGCGGTCGGCATCTTCGGCTACTCGTTCCTCTTCGAGAATCAGGACAAGCTCCAGGGCCTGACGGTCGCTGGCGTGGCTCCCTCGAGCGAGACGATCGCCGATGGCTCCTACGGCATCGCGCGCCCGCTCTACTTCTATGTGAAGAACGCGCACCGCAGCGTGATCAAGGGCATGAACGAGTTCATCACCGAGTATGTCTCCGAGGAGGCGATGGGCCCGGGCGGCTACCTCTCCGAGCGCGGTCTGGTCGTCCTTGCCGACGACGTCCGCAAGAAGGTGCAGGATGGCGCCACGTCGTCCATGAACATGCCGGCCCCGACGAAGTAACGGGTAGGCTGCAGCAAGCCCCACCCCTGGTGTGGGTCGACGAAACGGGCCACCGGGCGTCAGCGACGATGCCCGGTGGCGGTTGGTTCGCCGAGCGAGCCAACCCGGGCGCTGAACCCTCGGCCGCCCATGGCCATCGAGGGGAAGGCCTGCAAGACGTGCCTGAGCATTGAACCGTCCGCCTCGGCACGATCGCGATAGCGGAACGGAGCCACGCGGTGGTGGCAGGGAGGCAAGTTCACAGCGATGACATCATTCCTCGTACTTGCGCTTCTGCTGATCACGATAGCGGCGTACGTCACCGGCTTGCAGGTTGCAAAGGGCTTCAAGGTCGGCGCCGGCCAGCAGCATTCCCTCGCCGGCTACCACGGCGCCTACATGGCCTCTTGGGCGGCGATCCCGTCCTTTCTCTTGGTGCTGGTCTGGTTGCTTTTCCAGGGCTCGGTGGTCGACCGGCTGCTTCTGGCGAGCCTGCCCTCCGAGATGGTCGACGGCCAGTCACAAGGCCAGGTCGCCTTGGTGCTGAGCGAGATCAAGTCGGTCGCCAAGGGCAACATCTTCGGCACGCCGAGCGATGCGGTGATCGAAGCTGCTGATCGCTACAACGCCTGGCAGCAGATCGCGAGCTGGGCCATGGCGGTCATCGCGCTGGTGCTCGCGGTCGCCGGGCTCGCCTTCGCCCGCACGCACCTTGCGCCTCGGTTTCGCGCGCGCAACCACTTCGAGCGCATCGTCAGCGGCTTCATGATCGTCTGCTCGCTCATCGCGATCCTGACGACGCTCGGCATCGTCGTCTCCCTTCTCTACGAGAGCATCCGTTTCTTCTCCATCATCCCGCTGCACGAGTTCCTGTTCGGCGCGAAATGGGAACCGCAGATCGCGATGCGCGCGGACCAGGCGTCCGCCGGCGGCGCGTTCGGTGCCATCCCGGTCTTCACGGGCACACTGTTGATCGCGGTCATCGCCATGCTGGTTGCGACGCCGATCGGTCTCTATGCCGCGATCTACCTCAGTGAGTACGCGCCCCGCAGGGTCCGCTCCACCGTCAAGCCGCTCCTCGAGATCCTCGCCGGCATCCCGACGGTCGTCTACGGGTTCTTCGCCGTGCTCACCGTCGCACCCGCCATGCGGAGCCTCGGCGAGGCACTCGGCTTTTCCATTGCGCCCAACAGCGCCCTCGCGGCCGGTGCCGTCATGGGGATCATGCTGATCCCGTTCATTTCCTCTCTTTCGGACGACGCCATCAGCGCGGTGCCTCAGTCGCTGCGCGACGGCTCCTACGGCCTCGGTGCCACGAGAGGCGAGACGATCACCCAGGTTCTCCTGCCGGCCGCCCTTCCCGGCATCATGGGTGGCATCCTGCTCGCTCTGAGCCGTGCCATCGGCGAGACGATGATCGTGGTCATGGCCGCCGGCATCATCGCAGCCCTGACGCTCAATCCCTTCGAACCGGTGACGACCGTGACGGTGCAGATCGTCACATTGCTGATCGGCGACACCGAGTTCGACAATCCCAAGACGCTCGCCGCATTCGCGCTCGGCCTCGTGCTGTTCCTCGTCACGCTGGCGCTCAACGTCCTGGCACTGCACATCGTGCGGAAATATCGAGAGCAATATGACTGATACCACCGCATCATCGACGCACGACTGGGCATCTCCTGCCGCGCGCCGCCGCGTTCGTCGCCGCTACGGGGCCGACCGCCGCCTCCAGGCTCTCGGCATCGGCGCGATATTGATCTCCCTCGGCCTCCTGGTGACGTTGTTTTCGTCGCTCCTGTGGACCGGCTATGCCGCCTTCACGACGACGAAGGTGCAGCTCGAGATTTTCCTCGATCCCGCCAAGATCGATGCCAAGGACCCCGCCAAGGCCAACTACCGCAACATCGTCCGCGACGCGTTCCTGCAACATTTCCCCGATGTTCCGAAGGCCGAGCAAAGAAGCCTAATCAAGATTCTGATTTCGGGCGCCCAGTACATCGTCAGGGATTTCGCGGTCGCCAATCCGGACCGTATCGGCCAGAACGTCAGGATCAACATCCCGGTCTCCGACCCCTTCGATCAATTGCACAAGAGGATCATCCCCGAGCGTATCGAGGCTCTCGGCGGCGATCGCATCGTGCTCTACGAGAGCCTGCGGCGGAGGGGCGTGCTCTCCGTGGTCGATGGGCGCGGCGTCGTCACCATCGACGCCTTCGTCGATCCGGCATCCATCGATCGCGCGAATCCGGCCTCCGGCGGCTACGAGAAAATGGTCCGCGAGGGGTTCCGGACCTATTTCCTCGGCAACCCGACGGCGGTGTACTGGGAGATGATTCCCGCCAAGGCCGGCGACACGCTCCGTGACCTCGTCGTCGCCGATCCATCGGTGATCGGCCGCACGATCCGCGTGAACATTCCGCTCTCCGAGCATTACGACGCGCTCTTGCGCACCGGCGAGGCGACAATCCTCAACCCCCGCTTCTCCTCCGAGCGCGAGATCGAATGGTTCCGCTCGCTGGCGAGCCGCGACCTGATCGCGACGCCTTTCACCAGCGAACTCTTTTTCAACGCCGACAGCCGGTTCCCGGAATTGGCCGGTCTCGCCGGCGCGCTCACGGGCTCGTTCCTGACCCTGCTGGTCTGCTTCCTCCTCAGCTTCCCGATCGGCATCGCGGCGGCGATCTATCTCGAGGAATTCGCGCCAAAGAGCCGCATGACGGACCTGATCGAGGTCAACATCAACAACCTTGCGGCGGTCCCCTCGGTCGTTTTCGGTCTGCTCGGGCTCGCCGTTTTCATCGGCTGGTTCGGCCTGCCGCGATCCGCGCCGATCGTCGGCGGCATGGTGCTCGCCCTCATGACGCTGCCGACCATCATCGTGGCGACGCGTGCCGCCCTCAAAGCGGTTCCCCCCTCGATCCGCGAGGCGGCCCTCGGCGTCGGGGCTTCCAAGCATCAGGTGATGTTCCACCACGTCCTGCCGCTCGCCATGCCCGGCATCCTGACGGGCACCATCATCGGTCTCGCCCAGGCTCTCGGCGAAACGGCGCCCCTTCTGCTCATCGGCATGAACGCCTTCATACCGAGCATCGAGAACATGGGCGTGCTCGATCCGGCCATGGCGCTGCCGACGCAGATTTATTCCTGGGCCGACAGCCCCGAGCGCGGCTTCGTCAGCCGCACCTCGGCGGCGATCCTCGTGCTGCTCGGCTTCCTGGTGGTGATGAACGCGATAGCCGTCTGGCTCCGCAGCCGCCTCGAGCGCACGTGGTAGTCCGGCGGTCGCCGGTGGTTGCAGGAATTGCTAGGATCGATTGGATTGGAGAGCTGGGATGGATGTGCAGATGGCGACTTCGGTGAAGGCTGAAAGGCATCCGCGGGCGAGCATGGCGCGGCCGGCCGTCGCCAACACGAAGGTTTCCGGCAGCAACGTCAGCGTCTTCTACGGCGAAAAGCAGGCGCTTTTCGACGTTTCACTCGACATCCCGGCGAACGCGGTCACCGCATTGATCGGTCCCTCGGGTTGCGGCAAGTCGACGTTCCTTCGCTGCATCAACCGGATGAACGATGTCATCCCGATCGCCCGGGTGACCGGCGAGATCACCATCGACGGGCGCAGCATCAACGATCCGGATCTGGACGTGGTGGAACTGCGTGCCCGAGTCGGCATGGTGTTCCAGAAGCCCAATCCGTTCCCCAAGTCGATCTTCGACAACGTCGCCTACGGTCCGCGGATCCATGGCCTTGCCGCGAACAAGGCCGAACTCGAGGAGATCGTGGTCTCGAGCCTCGAGCGCGCCGGCCTTTTCGACGAGGTCAAGGACCGTCTCTATGAACCCGGCACCGGGCTCTCCGGCGGCCAGCAGCAGCGCCTCTGCATCGCCCGCGCCATCGCCACGCGGCCCGAGATCATCCTGATGGACGAGCCCTGTTCCGCGCTCGATCCGATCGCCACCGCCAAGGTCGAGGAGCTCATGGACGAGCTTCGGGAAAATTATACGATCGTCATCGTCACGCACTCGATGCAGCAGGCCGCCCGCGTCTCCCAGAGGACCGCGTTTTTCTTCCGCGGTTACCTGATCGAGGAGGGCGACACCACGCAGATTTTCACGAATCCGCGGGACAGCAAGACGCAGGACTACATCACCGGCCGCTTCGGTTGAGGTCCGCTGTCTGCGGCGCCCCGCCGCAGGTGCCGTTTTTCGTTCCCTGGACCCGTGCCAATGCCCGGACCTCGCGCCGACGCGCGCAACGTGGAGGGTCGCCTGACATGGACCATACAGTCCGCGCCTATACCGACGAGTTGAACAAGCTCGACCATCGCATCGCCAAGATGGGCGGCCTCGCCGAGATGCTGCTGGCCAATTCCTTCGAGGCGCTCGAAAAGCGCGACGCCGTTCTTGCGCAATCGGTCATCGACCGCGACGTCGCGCTCGATGCGGGTGAGCAGGAGGTCGAGGAGCAGGTCATCACCCTGATCGCCCGTCGCCAGCCGCTGGCGGTCGACCTTCGCCACGTCATGTGTGCGCTGAAGGTCGCGGCCGAACTGGAGCGCATCGGCGACCTCTCCAAGAACGTCGCCAAGCGTGCCATCGCGGTGGCCAGCGAGAGCCATCCCAAGGCTCTGATTTCCGGCCTCAGGCACATGAACGAACTCGCCCAGGTGCAGCTGAAGAACGTGCTCGACGCCTATGCGCAGCGCGATCTGGAAAGGGCCCGCATCGTCTGGCAGCGCGACGCCGACATCGACCTCACATTCAACTCCGTCTTCCGCGAGCTACTGACCTACATGATGGAGGACCCGCGCAACATCGGGCTCTGCACGCACCTCCTGTTCGGGGCCAAGAACCTCGAGCGCGTCGGCGACCACTGCACGAACATCGCCGAGATGGTGCACTTCATGGTGAGCGGTACGATGCTCCCGGATGGCCGGCCGAAGTCGGACCGTACCAGCAGCACCTTGCTGCCGTCCGGCGAATGATGCCTGCGGGGATGGCGCGAGGGAGGACTGAACGATGAGCGCCAGGATCCTGGTTGTCGAGGACGACGTCTCGCTCGGCACCCTCATCCGCTACAATCTCGATGCGGAAGGTTATCCGGTCGAGGTGATCACCCGGGGTGACGAGGTCGAGACCATCATCGACGAGTATCGCCCCGATCTCATCGTGATGGATTGGATGCTTCCGGGGGTCTCCGGTCTCGAACTGTGCCGGCGAATTCGCGCCCGCAAGGAGACCGCCCATCTCCCCCTGCTCATGCTGACCGCCAAGGGCGAGGAGAGCGATCTCCTGCGCGGCTTCGAGACGGGAGTGGATGATTATATCGTCAAACCGTTTTCGATCCCCGAGCTGCTCGGGCGCATCAAGGCCATTCTTCGCCGCAGTGCGCCGAGCCGCATGGCCGACGAACTCGAGGTGGGGGACATCCGCCTCGACCGCGCCGGCCACAGGGTCTCGCGCAACGGCCGCGATATCCGCATGGGCCCGACCGAGTACCGACTCCTCGAGTTTTTCATGCAGAGCCCCGGCCGAGTGTTCACGCGCTCCCAGCTCCTCGACGGCGTCTGGGGCCGCGATGTCTACGTCGACGAGCGCACCGTCGATGTGCACATCGGGCGCCTGCGCCGCGCTCTCATTCGCGGTAAGGAAAAGGACCCGATCCGCACCGTTCGCGGCGCCGGATACGCCTTCGGCGACAACAGTTGACGTAAGCCACAGCCGAAACGCGTCACCAGGGCGGCAAGCACCCTTGCTGCATGGAGCCCCAAGAGATTGAGGGCCGGCGCCACCCCCATGGCATCCGGCCCTCGCCCCGCTTCGTCCCCCGCTTCTTCCAGGCCCTCTCTGGAAACTCGTCTGCCGGTCTCCGCCCCCGGCCCCGCCGACGAACGTGCCGTCAGCTGGCGATTGCGACCTTTTCTTCACTGCGCTGCTCGCGCCTGCGCGCCTGCACCGGCTGGTAGGCGCGCCGCGCATGGAATTCGCAGTAAGGCAGCCCCGTGATCCGTTCGCGCCCGCAGAAGTGGAAGTCCTCGTGCGTCGGATCGCCGATCGGCCAGCGGCAGCAATGCTCGGTCAGCGTGGCGATCGATTTGCGCTCCTCGACGGGAATGACCAGTTCGTTGGGCACCTCGAACGATTGCGCCTCGTAGGCTCCCGCATTCTGCGAAAGCAGCTCACGCAGGCTTTCGCCGACCCCGCCGCCGCCGAGCCGCATCACACGGGCCCGCTTCGGGCGCGCCATCTTCTTGCGCGGCCGCACCGACTTGATCCGCGACGTCGTCGCGCGGCCGGAGAGGCCCAGTCTGTGCACCTTGCCGATGACGGCGTTTCGCGTGACATCGCCGATCCGGTGCGCGATCTGGCTTGCACTAAGTCCCTCGCCCCAAAGGCGTTTCAGTTCCTCGACACGTTCCGTGGTCCAGGCCATTGGTTATCGGCTCCTCTCGAATCCACGTCCGTTCGCCGCGTTGGGCGAACACCACCCCGTTGACCTGGTTTCTTCGCCACAGGGACACGCGAAAATGTCCGAGAAGCGAGCAAACCGGGCCCGTTCAACTCTTGACGCAACTGGAGGGAACAACACCGGCCCGACGGAAGAAGAAAACCGGATGCCATGAATACGCGACATCTCGTGGCCAGCGAGGCGTAAGCTACTAGATCGCCGGTTGGCAGCGCAAGCGTCGCCTGCCCCTGATTCGCTGCCCCGGACCAAGCCGTTGCCGCAGCGCAACGTCGCGGCAGGATCATCCACAATTGGACTTGACGCGCGTCATGTCTCGGAAATCCGGGCCTCCGAGGCGCCCTGTTTGACTTTTCGCGGGTCGAAAGCTACGAAATCTTCAAGCGCCGCCGCACTGCCGGCGGCGTTTCCCTTTTTACGCTCCACATCTTTCTATGGGTCTACAACTCGTCAGGTTCCGCCATGTCCGCCGTTCTGCCGACCTACTCCCGCTATGCCCTCGAGGTCTCTCACGGCGAGGGGGTCACGCTGGTCGCGACCAGTGGCGAGCGCTACCTGGATTTCGCTGGCGGTATCGCGGTCAACGTGCTCGGCCATGCCCATCCGCGCCTCGTGGCCGCGCTGACCGAGCAAGCGGGCCGGCTGTGGCACACGTCCAACCTCTATCGCATCCCCGGCCAGGAGCGTCTCGCCGAGCGGCTCTGCGCCGCCAGCTTCGCCGATCTGGCGTTCTTCACGAACTCCGGCGCCGAGGCGATCGAGTGCTCGCTGAAGATGGCGCGGCGTTATCATCATGTCTCGGGCGCGCCGGAGCGCTACCGCATCGTCACCTTCGAGGGCTCGTTCCACGGCCGCACGCTCGCCACCATCGCGGCCGCCAAGCAGAAGAAACTGGTCGACGGTTTTGGCCCGATGATGGACGGGTTCGATCAGGTGCCCTTCGGTGACCTCGCGGCCCTGGAGGCGGCGATCGGGCCTGAGACGGCTGGCATTCTGATCGAGCCCATCCAGGGCGAGGGCGGGATCCGCGTCGTCCCGGCGGCCGACCTTGCGGCCATGCGCACGATCGCCGATCGCCACGGCGTGCTGCTTCTGCTCGACGAGGTCCAGTGCGGCATGGGCCGCACGGGCCGCCTCTTCGCGCACGAGTGGGCTGGCATCACGCCGGACATTCTGGCCTCCGCCAAGGGGATCGGTGGCGGCTTTCCGCTCGGTGCCTGCCTTGCGACCGCCGAGGCCGCCAAGGGCATGACCGCCGGCACCCACGGCTCGACCTATGGCGGCAACCCGCTCGCCATGGCGGTCGGCAACGCGGTACTCGATGTCCTCCTCGAACCCGGCTTCCTCGAGGAGGTCGTGCGCAAGGGCCAGTTCATGCGTCAGGGCCTGGCGGCTCTCGAGGACGCCTACGGCGACGTCATCGCCGAGGTGCGCGGTCAGGGCCTCATGCTGGGGTTGAAACTCCACGTTCCGAACGGGGAATTCATCGGCGCGATGCTCGGCGAGCACATTCTCGCGGTACCGGCCGGCGAGAACGTGGTCCGTCTGCTGCCACCGCTCATCGTCGGGGAGGACGAAATGCGCGAAGCGTTGGCTCGCATCGAACGCGCCTGCAAGGCGAGCCGCGCGGCGCGTGCGGCCACCCCGCCGGCGGCGGAGCAGGCAGCGAACGCGTGAAGGAACCCCGTCCTCGGGCTCGCGTGACCACGCGCCGCGAGCCTTGACCAAGCAGATCGGATTGCGATCGTGCCAACCGACATTCGTCATTTCCTCGATATCGATCACCTGACGAGCCGCGAGCTGCGTGCCCTGCTGGATAACGCGCATGCTCTCAAGAAGGCGGGTCGCGCCAGGCCGGCAGACCTGGTGCCGGCCGGCCTTTCGGGCGCGACGCTCGCCATGATCTTCGAGCGCCCCTCGACGCGCACGCGCGTCTCCTTCGACGTCGCAATGCGCCAGCTCGGTGGCGAGACCATCGTGCTGAGCCACGCCGAACTGCAGCTCGGTCGCGGCGAGACCGTCGCCGACACCGCCCGCGTCCTCTCGCGCTATGTCGACGCGATCATGCTGCGCACCGGCTCGCACGAAGCGTTGCTGGAACTGGCTCACGAGGCGTCCGTGCCGGTGATCAACGGCCTGACCAACCTCAGCCACCCGTGTCAGATCGTTGCCGACATCATGACGTTCGAGGAGCGGCTCGGCCCGATCACCGGGCGCAAGGTCGCCTGGATCGGCGATGCCAACAACGTGGCGGCCTCCTGGATCCATGCCGCCGGCCGGCTCGACTTCGAGCTTTGGGTCGCCGCGCCCGAGGCCTACCAGCCCGATGCCGAATTGATGGCGTGGGCGCGCGCCGAAGGCGCCGAGGTGATCGTCACCGAGGATGCCCGGGCTGCGGCCGCGGGCGCCGATTGCATCATCGCCGATACCTGGGTTTCCATGGGCGACGAGGACGCCGAGGAGCGCTTGCGTCTGCTCGCGCCGTTCCAGGTCAACGGCGAATTGATGGGTCTCGCCAGCAGCCGGGCCATTTTCCTGCACTGCCTGCCCGCCTATCGCGGCAAGGAGGTGACGGCCGACGTCCTCGACGGTCCGCAGTCGGCGGTCTTCGACGAGGCCGAGAACCGCCTGCACGGCCAGAAGGCGATCCTCGTCTATTGCCTCGGGGATCGCCGGTGACGGCGGCCGCTGACGGCGCTGCGACGCATCGTCCGCAAGGACCCGCGGACGACGACCTGGTGCTCCCGTTCCGCGCCATTGCCTCCGGCGTCAACGGGCGTCTGGTGCGGCTCGGCCCGCTCGTCGACGCCATCCTCGCCCGCCACGACTATCCCGAGCCCGTCGCCCGCCTGATGGGCGAGGCGCTGGCACTCGCATCGCTTCTCGGCACCGCCCTCAAGTTCGGCTCGCGGTTCACGCTGCAGACCCAGACCGACGGACCCGTCGGCTTCCTCGTCGTCGACTTCCAGGCGCCCGGCCAATTGCGCGGCTATGCGAGCTTCGATCGCGCTGCCGTCGAGCGCCTCGCGCAAGCCATTCCGGCCGAGGATCGCGAGCAACTCGACGGCGCGCTGCTCGGGCGCGGCCGGCTCGCCATGACCATCGATCCGGGACCCGGCCTCAATCAATACCAGGGCCTCGTCGCGGTCGAGGGCGGCGGTCTCGCGGCGATCGCCGACACTTATTTCCGCCAGTCCGAGCAGTTGCCGACCTTCATCCGCCTCGCGGTCTCGCGCATTCTGTTGCCGGCCGCCGCTGGATGGCGCTGGCGGGTCGGGGGCCTCATGGTCCAGCACATGCCGACCATCGGTGGCCAGGACGATCGCCCAGAAGAGGCACCGCCTGGCGAGGCCGGTGATGACGACGTCGAGCCCGGGATGCGCGGTGACCGCGACGAGAACTGGTCGCGCACACGCCTGCTCGCCGAGACCGTCGAGGACCACGAGCTGACCGATCCGATGCTCAGCCCGCAGGAGCTGCTCTATCGGCTGTTTCACGAGGAGGGCGTCCGGGTGTTCGAGAGCCGGCCGCTCGCGGACCACTGCCCCTGCACGCGCGACCGCATCGAGGTACTGCTCGCCAGCTTTCCCGCCGAACAGCTCTCCGACATGGTCAACGAGGACGGCCGCATCGAGGTGACGTGCCAGTTCTGCAGCCGCTCGTATCTGTTCGATCCCGCGCCCTGAACCGTCCAGCCGCGCCGCGCCTCAATTCGCGCCGGCCGCCCGCGTGGTCGTGGCGCCCGCCCCTGCCGGCGCCTCGGCCGACTCACCCGGCACCCTGAAGAACAGCGGCTTGGCGATACGAAAGCCCACGTCCTGGCTGTAGGCGGTGCCGAGCGTGTAGCTGCGCTTTGCGAAGCGGTTGAACTCGGCGGCATCGTTCCAGGAGCCGCCGCGCAGACCATGGTGCGTGGCGTAGGTGCAATCGCGCGTGCGGGCACTGCCGTCCTCTGGCAGCGTGTGCAGCGAGTCGATCCAGCAGTCCGCGACCCACTCCCAGGCGTTGCCGAGCATGTCGTGCAGGCCGAAGGCATTGGCCGCGAAGCTGCCCGCAGGGGCCGTTCCGGGCAGTTGCACCGGGCTGCCCTCCTTACGGAAGTGCGCGCGTTTCGCCAGGTCGGCCTCGCTCGCCCAGCCCGCGCCCGCTTCTCCGGCCCGCGCCGCATACTCCCATTCCGCTTCGCTCGGCAGACGGTAGCCCTCGGCCTCGCTCATCCCGAGGCCGCCATTCAGCCACGCGAGATAGGCACGCGCATCGGCATGGCTGATGCACACCGCCGGATGGCTCGCGTCCTGCGCGAAGCCCGGCTTGGCGAAGTTGAGGCCGCGCCCCTTCTGCCAGCGGCCGTTCTTGCTCCAGAAATAGCAGTGGTCACCCGGCTTGTGGCCGCTGTCATCGGCGAAGATGGCGTACTCCTCGCGCGTGATCTCGAAGCGCCCGATGGCGAACGGCTGGCCGATGGTCACGTCCTTCTGCGGCCCTTCGACATCCTTGTATCCGGTCTCGCCCGGTGCCCCGCCCATGCGGAAACTGCCCGGCGCGACCACCACCATCTGCGGGCAGGCGTCGCAATCGCGGAAGATGTCGCCCGGCTTGAGGCAGTCGCTGCGCGTGATACTGGCCGTGCTGGCGTACGTGATGCAGGCGCCCTTGCCGGGCGTTTCGGGGGTTTGGCCAGGGCTGCTCGAGCCATCCGTGCCTTGCGCGACGCCGGTGTCACTGGTGCCGTCCGTTGCTCCGGTCTGGCCGGAGCCGTCCGAACCTTGTGGCGCCTGCTGACCATCGGAGCCGGCCCCTTCGCCTTCGCTCTTGGCGGTTTCGGTGGTCTCGGGTGCCGGCGGAACGAGGCAGGCCGGATCGAGCGGGCGCTCGAGCGCGATACGCGCATAGGACGCCTCCACCTCGACGGCACCCTTCGTGAGGACGAGCCCGGCGAAATAGATGCCTTCTGCCGCGTCCGGCGAGACATGCAGAACCACTTGCGTCGCCTCGGCGCCTTGCCCTTCGGCCGTTGCCGTGGACTGCGCGCCCATCACGTAGTTCCCGGCCGCGAGCCCGGGCAAACGCTGTGTGCCGAGCGCGGCGATCGCCTCGCTGCGGCGGAACGCGTAGTAGCGGGCTCGGAGCCGCGTCATCAAATCCTCGACATCGCGGCAGAGCGGCTGCCCCTCCATGCCCGCCCGAGGTGCGAACGCGGCCGCCAGGGAGGTGAGATCGAGCAAGCCCGGTGTGAGATGGGTGAGGGCGGCATCGGCAAAGCCGTCGAAGGTCCGAAGATCGAGATCGCGGGCTGGGCGTTCGGTGATGGTCAGCGCCGGAAGAGCGATGTGCATCAGCCGCTCCTGCGGACACCCGAAGACGCCATTCTCGGCCCGCCCGAGGAGCTGGAACTTGAGCGTGACGACGTCCGGGGTCGGCCGCGACGGCTCGACGATCGCCACCATCGGCGAGTCGATCTGCGCGTTGATGGCCGCCACCAGCCGCTCACCCCCGACCGTTGTCCCGGGCGAGAGCTTGGGCAGCAACTTGTTGACTTCGTAGGGGTTTGCGACATACGGCGAGATCTGGTTGATGGTCGAGACGAAACGCGCGTTGATCGCATCGCGCAGGCCCTCGGAGATCCGCGGATCGCCGAGCGGAATACCGATGAAGCGCACGTCGATTTGCGACCGTCCGACGCGCCCCTCGACGCACGGGCGCATCACGCGCTCCATGTCCGTGAAGGCATCCCGCACGGCCCGTTCGAGATTGCCGCCAACGCCGCCGCCGGACGCCTGGTCGACCTGTGCATTCGCAGCTCCAGCCGCACCGATGGCGATGAGACAAGACGTGAGCGCCGCCGCGAGCCGAAGGGCGCTTGTGCTCGAGTGGCGTCTGGCCGCTGCAATTCCTGACATCTGTGCCTGTCCTCGTGCTCGTTCACATCGCCGCGACCGGCCGCACCGAGGCTATCGCCCGATATCGCGTGCTGAGGCCGGCATCGATCACCATTGCAACGACCAGAAGCTTACACGCATTCGACTGTCTTGCCGATCCGTGTATACTGTGTCGAGCCGGTCACGCCTTCGCATGCCCACATTGTCCTCTGGGCCTTCCACCTGGAGTGCGAAGTTGTAGCCCGCGTTGTCGGGCGACGCCGATGGGCAGGATGGACGGAAAGGAACTCGGTTATGTTGCAGATCCCCGGACTGAAGGTCTCGGCACTGGCGCTGATGGCAGCGCTCGCCGTTTCGGCGCATGTCGATGTGCGCCCTGCCGAGGCCCAGCAGATCATAAGAAGCAACGAGATCGTCAAGCGGTTGCTCGCCAAGCGTCGCCAGGCGAATCAGCAGACCAACGCTCAGACCAATAATCAGGGCAACAACGGTGCACAGGCGGCGCCGGCCGCTAAGAAGGCAACGGCTCGGGCTCGTGCCCTGCGCCGCGAGCTTCTGGCACGCCTGCGCAACGGGCAGACCAACAATGGCCAGAACAACACGGCTGCGCGTCGTCAGGTGCCGGTTGCCGGCACCTTCGACCCCAAGTCCAACGGCAACCGCAATAATACCGGCAACGCCAACAACGGCAACCGGCGCTACGCGCTGCCGTTGAACCCCGATGCCAACGGCAACCGCAACAACAACGGCAACGCCAACAACGGCAATACCCGGCGCGTGCGTTCGCTGCCGTTCAATCCGTCCAACAACGGCGGACGTGGTTCGGCGTCCAATGGGGGTCTTGCTTCGAATGGCGGCGTGAAGCGCGCCGCGCCGCGCAATCCCGGCCAGAACGGCAACCGCTATCCGACCGCCCTGCCGCTCGATCCCACGAATACCGGCAACCGCGGCAACACGAACAACGGCGGCCGCTTGACGAACGGGACCCGCACGACCCGCTCGCTGCCCTTCAATCCGTCGAACAATGGTGGTCGCGGTGCATCGTCCGGCAGCGTCGCCTCATCCGGCGGCGGTAGCGGCGTCCAGAAGGCGGCCCCGCGCAACCCGAACCGGACCGGCAACCGCAACGGCTCCGGCACCTCGACGTCGTTCGCTCGCCGCAACGATCCGCTCGCCGGGCCGCGTCACGTCAGCCGCAACAACTCCGGCGGCGGACTCGCGCTGACCTCGGGTAACGCCGCAGCGCCCGCCTATGTCGAAACGGGTCGCAGCGCCAGCCCGTTCTCCGGCGGCCGTCGCGTCATCACCGGTGGCCCGAGTGCTCCGACCCGTTATGCGAGCACCGATGTCGGCGGATACGGCGAAGACGTGCTCGACGGCGAGGGCTCGATCGACCTCACCGTGCACTTCGATCTCGACTCGGACCGCATCACTCGCGAGGCCCTGCCTGTGCTCAACGAGCTGGCCCACGCACTGCTCGATCCCGAGCTCGAGGCGAGCCGCATCCTGATCGCCGGGCACACGGACGCCCGCGGTGACAACGAGTACAACCTCGATCTCTCGAACCGCCGCGCCCTGGCCATCCGCGACTTCCTGGTGACGCAGCACGGCGTCGAGCCCGAGCGCCTCGAGATCGTCGGCTACGGTGAGGAGGACCCGGCCGTGGACGACCCGTACGATGGCCGCAATCGCCGCGTGCAGATCGTCAATCTCGGTGAAACCTCTTTCTGAGGTTGGTGGGCCGAACCACCGGTTGATCGAACGACGAACGAGAGGGGCGCCGCAGAGGCGCCCCTCCTGTTTGTGAGCCCTCCGGTTGTCCCGCGCTGGGACGCTGGTTTGCGTCGACCGGGACGATTGCGTTGTTGCGGCCGGCGACGAGGTGGGTCTAGGCTTGGTCAATCGCCATTCCGGCTGCTGCGCAAATGCCCGCTGACGTCTCGTTGAAGAGTGCACCGGTTCTCATTGCCGCTGACGCCGGGGGCGATCGCCCGGCGCTCGCGGCCGGCCTCGTCATGGCCGCCGCCTTCGGGCTCGCCTTCCAGGACGGCCTCGTCAAATTGATCAGCGGCGATGTTTCGCTTTGGCAGTTCCAGTCGATCCGCGCCTTCGTGAACTTGGTGTTGCTCTATTTCGTCGGTGGCGTGATCTGGTACGGAATGCCGGTGATGCCTCGCCGGCTCTGGGCGGTTGCCCTGCGCAGTTTCCTCCTCGTCACCACCATGGTGCTCTATTTCGGCGCGGTTCCGTTCCTGCCGCTCGCCACCCTCGCCGCCTGCCTCTACACCTTCCCCCTCTTCGTCGCCATTCTCTCGGCGGTGCTGCTCGGCGAGCGGGTCGGGCCGCGCCGCGTGCTTGCGATCATCGTCGGGTTCACGGGCACACTGCTCATCATCAAGCCGGGAACGGATAGCTTCACCGTCTTCGCCCTGCTCCCGCTGGCCTCGGCTTTCATCTATGCGGTGACGATCATCGTCACGCGCCAGCTCTGCCGCGAGGAATCGCCCGTCGCGCTGGGCTATGGCAGTGCCGCGATGAATTTGATCGTCGGTGTTGCGGGTCTTGCCGCGTTGACCTGGTTCTCCGCCGGAGAGCTGTCCATTTCATGGCCCTACCTCTTCACCGGATGGCACCATCTCTCACTGCCGGTCCTCGCCCTGGTTTTCGCTTGCGGACTGACCAACGTCGTCGCCAACATCATGCTCTCCAAGGCCTACCAGAGCGCGGAATCGAGCTGGCTCGCGCCGTTCGACTATACGTACCTGATCTTCACGGCTTTCTGGGGCTTCGTCTTCTGGTACACCCTTCCCGACCTCGCCTCGATCGTCGGCATCGCCCTCATTGGCGGCTCCGGCACCTTCGTTGCCTGGCGCGAACGCATCGAGAAGGATCTGCCGCGCGCCAACTTCAACCGCTTGCTGCGCTGATCGACCCCGGTCAGAGGCGCAGGCTGGCGGCGAGGCGCTCCAGTGTCCCCATGCAGCGCTCCAATTCACCGATCGCGATGAACTCGTCGGGCGCGTGTGCCTGGGCGATGTCCCCCGGGCCGCAGACGGCGCTGCTGAGGCCGGCGAGCTGGAACAGTGCCGCCTCGGTCATGAACGAGACGACGCGCATGTCGTTTTCGCCCGTGAGAGCCCGCGCGAGGGCGACGCCCGGTCCGTCACTACCACCATCGAAAGCTGGAATGTCGTTGCTGACCACCGTCGCGATGCCGGCTTCGGGATCGATCCGGCGCATCCGCTCGACGAGCGGCGCGGCGACGTTGGCCTCGAACCGCGCGAGCACGTCCCCCCTCGCCGAGACGCCGGGCACCGGGCGCGCTTCCCAGGAGAACGTGCAGGTCTTCGGCACGATGTTCATTGCCGTGCCGCCTTCGATGAGCCCGACATGCAGCGTCGTATAGGCGGGCGTGAAGCGAGGGCTCGGCGCCAGCTCCGCCAGCTCGCGTTCGATCTCCATGATGCCGGCGATGGCGCGGGCTGCGTACTGGATGGCGTTGACGCCCAGGTGCGACATGCTCGAGTGCGCCTCGCGGCCGGTGACGCGGGTTTGAAAGCGCGTCGCGCCCTTGTGCGCATCGATCACCCGCATGCTCGAGGGTTCGCCGACCAGGATCGCATCGGGTCTCGGCAAACTCTTGCCGATCAAGTCGATCATCGGTCGCACGCCCGTGCAGCCGACTTCCTCGTCATAGGAAAACAGGAGATGGATCGGGCGCGCGAGCGGCTTGCGCTTGAACTCCGGCAGGCTCGCGAGGATGCAGGCGAGATATCCTTTCATGTCGCAGGCGCCGCGCCCGTAGAGCCGGCCATCGCGCTCCGTGAGCCTGAATGGGTCGGTGCTCCAGTTCTGGCCGTCCACTGGCACGACATCGGTATGCCCGGAAAGGCCGATACCGCCCTCGGTCCCGCCGTCGTGGGCGGCGATGGTGGCAAAGAGGCTGGCCTTTTGACCGCTCGGATCCGGAATCCGCCGGCTTTCGATGCCATGGGCCCCGAGCAGCCCTTCGACATAGGCAAGGAGAGCGAGGTTTGAGTTGCGGCTCGTGGTGTCGAATGCGACCAGCCGTTCGAGAATGGAAATGGCCTCGATTGTGCTCATGGTTTGTGTCTTGTCCAAGCCTCGGGTTGGGTGGTCCTCAGCGGACGCCGTCGCGGGCTCGAGGTCAAGTGTTCCTCGCGCGACGGAAATCCGTAAGCCGCCACGTTGTGTAGTATGTTGGCGTGTCCTACGGGCCGCGGTGGTCGATCACCGATGACGGATGGAGTGACGATGTTGGATGATCAGGCACGTGTGGTCTCGACCGCTGTCGAAGCGCCGGCGGCCGCACCGCCCGCAAGGCGCCGACCGGTCGTCGCGACACTGCGCTTCCTGACGAAGGCGCTTCTGCCGGTCGCGATTCTTTTCGGCGCTTGGCAGGGCTTTGCTTTCATGAAGGCCACCAAGAGCGAGCCGGCGCGCCGGCCCCCGAGCGAGCAGGTCTTCGCCGTCGAGGGGCGCTCCGTTGCCTTCGCCCGCTACCAGCCGCGCCTCGACCTCTATGGTGAAACGGTTGCCGGGCGCAGCATCGAGATCCGGACCCTCGTCGCTGGCGAGGTGGTCGAGGTCGGGCCCGGCCTTCGCGAGGGGGGCGAGGTGGCGGCCGGCGACACCTTGATGGTGGTCGATTCCTTCGACTACGAGGGTGCACTTGTCGAGGCAAAGGCGCAGCTTCAGGAGGCGCGCGCCCGGCTCGTCGAATTCAAGGCGTCGCTCACCCAGGAGCAGGAATCGCTGCGGCGCGATCGCGAGCAGCTGACGCTCGCCGAGCGCGACCTCGCCCGCGCCGTGCCTCTGGCTTCGCGTGGCACGGTGACGCAGAAGACCGTCGACGATCGTCGCGGTGTCGTTACACAGCGTGCCCAGGCCGTCGAACAGCGCCAGGCCAGCTTGACGGTCTGGTCTGCCAAGATCGAACAGCAGGAAGCCGCGCTCGCCCGTCTCGAATGGGGTGTGCGCCGAGCCGAGCGACGCCTCGAGGAAACCCGCCTCAAGGCGCCGTTCGATGCCTACGTGAGCGATGTCGGTGCCGAGGTCGGTCGCGTCCTCGGTATCAACGACCGGGTGGCGACGTTGCGCGACCGCAATCAGCTCGAGGTGCGGTTGACCCTTTCGGACGGCCAGTACGGTCGCATCATCGCCGAAAGCGGCACCGTCGTGGGCCGCGAGGCCACCGTGCGCTGGCGGGTCGGTGACGAGCCCATCGTCTATCCGGGCCGGATCGAGCGAACCGGCGCCACGATCTCGAGCGCGAGCGGCGGCGTCCCGGTATTCATTCGTCTCGCCGATCCCCTGCAGCCGATCCCGTTGCGCGCCGGCGCCTTCGTCGAGGTCGACATCGCCGATCGCGGCTACGACCGTGTCGCCCGTGTGCCGACCACCGCGATTTACGGCGACCTCGTCTACATCATCGCCGACGACCGCCTGCAGCCCCGCCGCATCGAAATCATCGGCCGCGACGGCGCCGATGCGTTGGTGCGCGGCGAGATCGAGTCGGGCGACGTCGTGATGACGACGCGGATTTCGACACCGGGGCCGGGCGTCAAGGTCCAGCTGCGTGATACGCGCCGGCTGACGACCGCCGCGCAGCCGAGCTAGGACCCGCCATGACAACGCACGTGTCGGAGAATTCATCGGGCGGCTCGCCCGCCCGTTCCACGGATGGCGGCGGCATCATCGGCGTCTTCGTGCGCCATCCGACGGCCGCCAACCTCCTGATGCTGACCCTTGTCCTGCTCGGCCTGTTCGGCCTGCAGAAGATGAACACGCAATTCTTTCCGACCATCGAAGTGCCCTCGATCACCGTGAGTGTCGCCTGGCCGGGCGCGAGCGCGGAGGACGTGGAAAAGAACATCATCGACGCCCTCGAACCCGAGTTGCGCTTTCTCGACGACGTCGAGGAGGTGACGGGCATCGCGCGCGAGGGCTCGGCGGTCATCTCGCTGCAGTTCGAGGCCGGCGCCGACATGCAGAAGGCACAGTCCGACATCGAGCAGGCGGTGGCGCGCGTCTCGACGCTGCCGGAGGATTCCGAGGACGTCGAGGTCACGCGCTCGACCTTCTACGAGTCCGTCGGCAAGGTTTCCGTCTCCGGTCCGTTCTCCGAGGCCGCCCTCAAGAGCTACGCCAAGACCCTGCGCGACGGCCTGCTCGCGGCCGGCATCGACCGCGTCACCCTCAAGGGTTCGCGACCCGAGGAGATTGAAATCCGTTTGAACGAGGCAGCGCTCCGCCGCCTCGATCTGACCCCGGCCGATGTCGCGACCCGCATCCGCGACAACACGCGGGACCTGCCCTCCGGTCTCCTCGAGGGCGCCGTGGAAATGCAGCTGCGTTCACTCTCCGACCGGCGCACGCCCGAGGAACTCGGCGGCATCGAGATCCGGTCCTTTCCGGACGGTCAGAAGGTTTTCCTCCGCGACATCGCGGTCATCGAGACGCGCTTCGACGACGACGCCAAGATCGGCCTCAAGGGCGGCAACCTCGCCATCGAACTCAATGTGCAGCGCTCCGTCGCGGCCGACACGTTGAAGACCATGGAGGCGATGGAACGATACATCGAGGAGGCCCGCGCGCGCCTGCCCGCCTCGCTCACGGTCGAGGTCTACGACGTGCGCGGCAAGCTGGTGGCGCAGCGCCTCGGCATCCTCGTGACGAACGGCATCCAGGGCCTGATCGTCGTCCTGATCGTGCTTTTCATCTTCCTCGACTTCCGCATCGCCTTCTGGACAGCGGCCGGCATCCCGGTGGCGTTTCTCGCCACACTCGCGGCCATGTATGCCACCGGCCAGACCATCAACATGATGTCGATGTTCGCGCTCATCATGATGCTCGGCATCATCGTCGACGATGCGATCGTGGTCGGCGAACACACCGCCACCCTCTCCGAGCGCGGTTATTCACCGCTCGAGGCCGCCCACCAGGGTGCCGTGCGCATGATGGTTCCGGTGCTCGCCGCGACGCTGACGACCATGGCCGCGTTCTATCCGATCACGCTCATCCAGGGTCGCATCGGCGACATCATGTTCGCCATCCCCCTGGTCGTGATGGCGGTGCTCGTCGCCAGCCTCATCGAGTGCTTTCTCATCCTTCCCGGTCACATGCGCCACGGTGGCGCGGCGCAGCGCAAGCCCAGCTGGTTCCGCCGCAACTTCGATGGTGGCATGGACCGGTTCCGCAAGGGCCCGTTCCGCGTGCTGGTCGAGGTCGCCTACGGTTGGCGCTATGCCACCATCGCCGTGATGATCGGCGGGCTCATCCTCGCGGCGGGTCTGCTGGCCGGCGGGCGCGTGAAATTCACGTTCTTTCCCTCTCCGGAGTCCGAGAGTGTCACGGCGGCGATTTATTTCGGCGCCGGAACGCCGCGCGAGGATCAGATCGCGGCGATCGCCCGGATCGAGGAGGGCCTCGCCAAGGTCGAGCGCGATCTCCTGTCGGGGCGCGCCAACGGGCGCAACGGCGCACGCACTGGCGAAGGCGCCGCCCGCAAGGATGACGCGGTCCCCGCGCCCGCTGCGCCACCTCGCTCCACCCCGAACGGCACTGCCCCTGCCGAGCAAACCACCCTTCAATGGCTGCGCTCCCTGGTCTTCGGGGCTCCCGTCGTCAAGCGTGCCGACAGCCTCATCGTCAGCAGCCTCGTCACGCTGGGTGAGGCCGGCCGCACCCAGGGCGAGAACGTCGCCTCGGTCGAGGTGGAGCTGGCGCCGTCGGAGGAGCGCACCATCCGCACGCGCAATTTCGTGCAGGCCTGGCGGCGTAACCTTCCCAACATCCCCGGCGTCGAGCGCATCGCCCTCAACGAGCGCCGTGCCGGACCGCCCGGCCGCGATCTCGACATCCGCCTCCAGAACGCCCCGATCGAGACCCTGAAGACGGCGGCCCTGGAGTTGGCTGACGTGCTTGCCTCCTATCCGGGGGTGCGCGGGATCTCCGACGACCTGCCCTATGGTCGGCCGGAGCTGGTCCTCGAGCTGACGCCGCGCGGTACCGCCCTCGGGTTCACCGGCCAGAGCGTCGGCTCGCAGGTTCGCAACGCCTTCGAAGGCACCATCGCAACGCGTTTCGCGCGCGGCGACGAGGAGATCACGGTGCGCGTGATGCGCGACCAGAAGGCCGGTGGCATCGCCGCGCTCACCCAGCTTTATCTCCGCAGCCCGAGCGGCGAGCACGTGCCGATCACCGAAGTGGTGACCATTCGAGAGCGCCAGGGCTTTTCGATCATCCAGCGCCGTGACGGCGCCCGCACGGTCGCCGTCACCGCGGACGTGGACACCGAGCAGGTCAACATCGACGAGACCGTCGCCCTCCTGCGGCGCGACGTGATGCCGGATCTCGCCGCCCGCTACGCCCTCACCTACGACTTCAAGGGGCGCGACGAGGAGCGCCGGGAATCGTTCGCAGACCTCCGGCTCGGCGCCCTGCTGTCGCTCGCGCTCATCTATATCATCCTCGCGTGGGTATTCGAGAGTTACGCCCGCCCGCTCGCGGTGATGGCGATCATCCCGTTCGGGCTCGTCGGCGCCATCGGCGGCCACTACGTGATGGGCATGGACCTGACCATCATCTCGATGATCGGCCTGCTCGGGCTTTCCGGTATCCTGGTCAACGATTCCATCATCCTGGTCAGTCAGGTGAACGAGCGCCTCGCCGAGGGACAGAGCCTGCGAGAGGCCTCCATAGGCGCCTCCCAGGACCGTTTCCGCGCCGTGATGCTGACCTCGCTGACGACGATCGGCGGGCTCGCTCCATTGCTCTTCGAGGAGAGCCGGCAGGCGCAGTTCCTCATCCCGATGGCGGTGACCCTCGTCTTCGGACTGGCGGCGGCAACCGCGCTCGTGCTGTTGCTGGTGCCGGCGCTGATGGGCTTCGGTGGCGACATCGCGCGTGCCTTCCGCTGGATCAAGGGGCTCTATTTCCCCGAGCGTCAGGCCCCGCCCGCCCCGGCCGAGTAGGCAACATTAGCCGCGCCAGAAGGCGGGCGTGAAGAGCACGATCACCGTGAACAGCTCGAGCCGCCCGAGCAGCATCGCGAACGACAGCGTCCACTTGGAGATGTCGGGCAGGCTCGCGAAATTGCCGGCTGGTCCCACCACCGGCCCGAGGCCCGGCCCGACATTCGCCAGCGCGGTTGCCGCCGAGGAAAGCGCCGTGAGCGGATCGAGACCTTGCAAGCTCAGCGCCACCGAGAACGACGCCAGCATGAGCAGGAAAAGGAAAAGGAAATTCATCACGGCCCTCGGCACTTCGTTACCGAGCGGCTTGCCGTTGAAGCGCACCACCACGACCCTGTGCGGCTGAGCGTAGGCCATCACCCGTTGGCGCACCATCGCAGCGGCGACGTACACGCGAAAGACCTTGATCCCGCACGACGTCGACCCGGCGCAACCTCCGACCAGCATGACCGCCAGGAACAGCGTAGCGGCAAAGTCGTTCCATGTGTCGTAGGCCGCAGTCGCATACCCCGTCCCCGTCATGACCGACACGATGCTGAAGAGCGCGTGCCGCAACGCTTGCCAGCCATTGACCGGCTCGATCGCCCCTATGGCGATGGCCTGCGCGTTGGCTGGCGGCACCGCGACCTGCGCCAGCCAGGCCAGCAGCACGAAGACCGCGATCAGGCTGAAGAAAAACTTCACCTGAACATCGCGAAACAACACTGCGAGATTGCCGGATCGGGCCTGCCACAGCAGCAGGAAAGGCAGGCTGGCAACGATCATGAAGAATACGGCGACCAGTTCGACCTCGACACTGTCGAATGCGCCGATCGAATTGTCGCGCGTCGAAAAGCCGCCGGTTGCAACCGTCGACATCATGTGCGTGGCCGCATCGAAACCGGACATCCCCGCCTGCAGGTATGCCAGGAAGCAAGCTGTTGAAATCGTCAGATAGAGCACGAGAACGGCGCCCGCGATCTGGCGGGCCCGCGGCAGGATCTTTCCCGAGTTGTCGGACGACTCGAGGCGAAAGAGCTGCATGCCGCCAACCCGCAGCATCGGCATGACGGCGATCGCCATGACGATGATGCCGATGCCCCCGAGCCATTGCAGGAGAGCTCGCCAGAGCAGGATGCCCTTGGGCGCGCTGTCGAGCCCGACGATCACGGTCGCGCCGGTCGTCGTCACGCCGCTCATCGCCTCGAAGAAGGCATTGACGTAGCTGATCTGCATCCGCGACCAGACGAAGGGCAGGGCCGCGAATGCCGTGATCAGAACCCATGCGAGAGTGGTTAGCAGAAACGCCTGGCGCGTCGATAATTCCGTCGTGCCCCCGAAATTGGCGAGCGCGAGTGCCCCGCCGACGAACAGCGTCAGACCCGATGCCGCCACGAAGGCCAGCCAGTCGTCGTCGCCATGGTAGAGATCGACGATCGCCGGCAGCATCATTGCCGAGCCGAGTGTCGCGAGCAGCAGCCCGTTGATCAGCAGGACTGGTCTCAAGGGGATCATGTCGCGCGGTCGCCTGCCTGCTCGCTCATGACCCGATTCCGGCGCCGCGACTGGCGCCGACCGGATCGCGGGCGTCACCGTGCATCAGTTCGAGCGCGCCGTCGAGAAGGGCGTGTCGAGGGAGAACGCCGGCACCTCGACGTCGAAGGCGTTACCGTCCTCGTTCACCATGCGGTATTGCCCGGACATCAAGCCCGACGATGTCGCGAGCGGTACCCCGCTCGTGTAGACGAACGACTCACCGTTCCCCAGGATCGGCTGTTCCCCGACGACGCCCGGGCCGCGCACCTCTTCGAGGCGCCCGTTGGCATCGATGATCCGCCAGTGGCGCGATTGCAGTTGCACCGCCGCCATGCCCTCGTTGGTGATCTCGATGGTATAGGCCCAGAAATAATTACCGGCTGCCGGGTCGGAGCGATCCGGAAGATAGCGCGGCTTTACGCGAACCCGCACGCTGTTGGTGGTCGCTTCGTACATAGGCCCACCATAGCGCCCTTTGCGCGCGAGCGGAATTGGGATGTGTGGTCGCCCCTCCTGCCCCGATCGATCGAATTCGTGGGCTCGGTTCACCCTCAGGGCTTCGCCAGAACGTCCCAAGGCACCTCCCGCGCCAGCTCCGCACCTCCGGCAAGCACGAACACCGCCGTTCCCGCGATCGCCGCGAGCGAGAGCAGCACTTGCCAGAAGTAAGGCACCGCGCTGAGCACGCCGGCCTTCGTCTCGAGCCTCGAAAGGATGACGTGCCCGAGCATGCCCCTCCTGAACCAGCCGGTTGCCCGGCCGGTCTCACCGATGTGATTCTTGACCCGCAGCCAGCCGCTGAGGAGGTCGCCGATCACCCCGAACATGGAGCGAAAGTCGAGCGTCGTGAAGCCGCTCGCATCGCGCATGACGAGGTCCTCGCCGACGAATGAGCCGGCATCCGCACGGCCGATCGCGGTTCCCTCGAGCCGCACCGGTCGCCCGATCACCGGCGAGGCGCGCGGGTCCGACATCAGCGCCATCACCGTCGTCGGCTTCGGCTCGCCCATCGGATAGCGCAGGAACAACGTCGCGATCACCGTCGCCGCCCCCGTCGCGAGGGCGAGATACCAATACCCGGCCAGCACCGTGAGGAGAGCGACCAAGTAGGGCGCGAAATAGATCGCAGCCTCCTTGAGGAAATGCGGCCAGAGCTCGCCCTTGTCGACGCCCGCCCGGCGCGCCGCCCCCGCGATGTCCATCTGGAACGGCTTGCCCGCCGCCTTGGCCATCTCGCCGAGCGCCAGGATGCGCTTGCCCGTGAGCGGATGCGTCGAGTTCAGCTCGGCGAACCACGCCCAGGGATTGTAGCCATCGAACAGCATGGCTTCGGCCGGGATCGGCGTCGGCTTGTGCACCGGCTTGCCATAGCGGTCGCACGGTCCATCGGGTCCGTCGGGACCTTCGCCGGTCGAGGCCATCAGACCGACCGAGTGCGCGTTCTTGACGTCGATGAGCCCCATGTGGCGGGTGCTCCGCAGAAGCTGAGCCGTGCTGTCGCTGTCCTCGACCTTGGCAATGCCGTACGCCACCTTGACGAGGGCGCTGGCGAGATGTCCGGGTGATGTGCGGCTCGCGGCGAATGCGTCGGCCATGTATTCCCGCGTGCGGCTGAGGTAGAGCAGCAGGTATTGCCCGATCCAATAGAAGACGAGTGCGGCGAACCCGACCCCAGCGAGACTGTTCTTCTTGTCGCTCGACCCCCGGTTGCGCTTCGTGGTGTGAACGTAGATCTGATAGAGGATCTGAACGAGGCAGCCGGCGATCGTCATCACGATGAAGTCGCGGTGAACGATGTGGCCGAGTTCGTGCGCCACCACCGCCCGCGTCTCGTCCTCGTCGAGGAACTCGAAGATCCCCTCTGTCAGCACGATCCGGGCATTGCCGCGCCCGCGCCCGTACGTGAACGCCGTTGGATTGCGGTCCGCGATGATACCGACGCGGGCCGGCGTGAACGCGAATTCTCGGGCGACCTCGTGAAGCATGCGGTGGACGTGCGGATGGCGCGTCTCGAGCTCCTGGTCGCTGAGGAATTTCATCCCGTTGATCCAGGACAGCGAGAGGTCGAGCAGCCAGGGGCTGAGCAGCCAGATCAGCACGCTGATGACGATCGTCGCGGCGATCGTGAACGGCAGCGAGATCGCGTCCATCGTCATGAGGATGGCGAGGATGAGGCTCGCGATCATGCCGACGAGGAGGCCGAGCGTCACGATCGAGGCGGTGAGGAGGCGACCCATGGCCATTTCTCCCGCGAGACCGACGCGCACACCCTGGGCAACGGTCCGCGCGGGAACTTTATCCGAGTGCGGAGCGTTGCGCCAGACGTCCGCTGAAGGGTCGGCGCCGCCCCTCAGGCGGTCGCGAGCGCCCGTTCGAGGTCGGCGATGAGATCCAAGGGGCTTTCCAGCCCGACGCTGAGCCGCACGGTGCCGGGCCCGATGCCGAGTTCGGCCCGCGCCTCCTCGCTGAGCCGCTGGTGTGTCGTCGTTGCCGGATGCGTGATGAGGCTCTTGGTATCGCCGAGGTTGTTGGAGATGGAAATGACGCTCAGCGCATTGAGCATGGCGAATGCCGCGCTCTTGCCGCCGGTGAGCGAGAACGCCACCATCGGCCCGCCCCCCGCCATCTGACGGCGCGCCAACTCGGCCTGCGGATGGTCGGCCCGCCCCGGATACATGAGATCGCGCACCTTGGGATGGCCAGCGATATGATCGGCGAGCACGGCCGCCGTCGCGCATTGCCGCTCGACCCGGAGCGCCATCGTCTCGAGGCCCTTGAGCAGCACCCAGGCGTTGAACGGCGAGAGCGATGGCCCGGTGTGCTTGAGGTAGTCGTGGAGCTTCTTTTCGATGAACTCCTTGTCGCCGAGCACGACTCCGCCGAGGCATCGCCCCTGTCCGTCGATGTGCTTGGTCGCCGAATAGGTGACGACGTGCGCTCCGAGCGCCAGCGGGCGCTGCAGCATCGGCGTGGCAAAGACGTTGTCGACGACGACCTTTGCCCCGATCTGCCGGGCGATGGCCGAAACTCCGGCGATATCGACCAGCTCGAGTGTCGGATTGGTTGGCGATTCGAGAAACATCACCTTCGTTTCGGGGCGGCACGCTTGCTCCCAGGCGCCAAGGTCGCGACCATCGATCAACGTCGAGGAAACCCCGAAGCGCGGCAACAGATCCTCGATGATGTAGCGGCAGGAGCCGAACAGCGCCTTTGCCGCAACGACGTGATCCCCGGCCTCGAGCTGGCTGAAGAGCGCGGCCGCCACTGCCGCCATGCCGCTACCGGTGCCGCGCGCCGCCTCCGCTCCCTCGAGCAGACGGATGCGCTCCTCGAACATGGCGACCGTCGGATTGGCATAGCGGCTGTAGACGAAGCCGGGCACGTCCCCCTTGAAGCGGGCCTCCGCCTCCTCGGCCGTGCGATAGACGAAGCCGGAGTTGAGGAAAATCGCCTCCGACGTCTCGCCGAACTGCGAGCGCAACGTGCCGCCGTGCACCAGCGTGGTCGTCGGATCGGGCGCCTGATCGTCGTCGTCGGGGGTGGCGGACATGAGTTTCCCTCCATGCTCGGGAGCATGCCGGGGGCCGCGTCGTCCTTTCCGGGAGAACATCGGCCCTTTAGCGACTTCTTTAACGTGGCTGCAAGCCGGCCGGCCAAATCACCACGAGAGCGCTTCCCATAGGACCGGCGCCGCGCCGAGGTCAAGCATCCTGCGCTCGGTGGGCCGCGCTCGCAACGTTTGACCGGCAGGGTGCCGAGCCGCTAGTCAGCATCGATCGCATCGCTGGTCGTCGCATTCGGCGGGTTGGCGCTGCGGGGTGAGGGAGCCCGAGGGAGCCGATGGCAAGACGAGCCCAGTCGCGAGTGACGGCGAGCGGGATCCTGCCGGATTCCGCGATAGCGGTGCTGTTGCGTGAGGGAGCCATCCTGCCGGCGATGCCACCCGCCCCCGATCAGGTTCAGCCGGCGAGCCTCGACTTGCGGCTCGGCACGACGGCCGTCCGGGTCCGCGCCAGTTTCCTGCCCGGCCCAGGTGTGCCCGTCGCCGAGCGGTTGCGCGAGCTGGCGACCCACCGCGTCGACCTCTCCGCCGGCGCGGTCCTCGAGACCGGCTGCGTCTACGTGGTCCCGCTGATGGAGAGCCTGGCGCTGTCCGCCGACCTTGCCGGCGCCGCCAATCCGAAATCCTCGACCGGCCGGCTCGACGTCTTCACCCGCGTCATCGTCGACGGCGCCACGGCCTTCGATCAGGTGCCCGCCGGCTACCACGGCCCACTCTACGCCGAGATCTGCCCGCAGACCTTCCCGATCCTCGTGCGTCCGGGCTCACGTCTCTCCCAGCTCCGCCTTCGCCGCGGCGACCCACGCGAGGACGATGCCACCCTCACCCGCCTCCAGCGCGAGGTCGGTCTCGTTTCGGGAGGCACCGTCGACATCGACGATGGCATCGCCCTCTCGGTCGATCTCGCGCCGGGCCCGGACGCCCTCGTCGGCTACCGCGCCAAGCGCCACACCGGTGTCGTCGACGTCGATGCCGCCGGCGCCCACCGCATCGCCGATTATTGGGAGCCGATCCGCGCCGGTGATGGCGACCGCCGCTTGATCCTCGATCCCGACCAGTTCTACATCCTCGCCTCCAAGGAGGCGGTCACCATCCCCCCCGGCCACGCCGCCGAGATGATGCCATTCAATCCGCTGGTCGGCGAGTTCAGGGTCCACTATGCCGGCTTCATGGACCCGGGCTTCGGCCATGCCGCGACCGGCGGGGCCGGCGCCCGCGTCGTTCTCGAGGTACGCAGCCACAAGGTACCCTTCATCCTGGAGGACGGCCAGATCATCGGGCGCCTCGTCTACGAGCGCATGTGCGCAGTCCCGGCGACGCTCTACGGTGCCGGTATCGGCAGCCATTACCAGGCCCAGGGTTTGAAGCTTTCCAAGCACTTCGTGTGATCGGCCAGCCCCCACGGCGGACCTGATCGTGGATGAGGAACGAGCGGGAGCAGAACATCATGCGGATCGCCATCATCGGGCTCGGCGCCATGGGCAGCGTCTATGCCGCGCACTTCGCCGAGGCCGGCCACGAGGTCTGGGGCATCGACCTCTGGCGCGAGCACCTCGAGGCGATCCGCGCGCGCGGCCTGCGGATCGAGGGGCCCCTCGGCGACCGCACGGTCGGCGGATTGCAAGTGACCGACCGGGCCGAGGCCGTCGGCCCCGTCGACCTCGTCGTGCTCGCAACCAAGGCCGCCGGCGTTGCCGCTGCCGCGCGTGCGAGCCTGCCGCTCCTCGGGCCGGAAACCCCGGTCCTCACCATCCAGAACGGCCTCGGCGCCTACGAGCGCATTTCCGGCGAACTCGCGCCCGAGCGCGTGCTCCTCGGGGTCGCCGACGGCTTCGGTGCCGCGATGAAGGGGCCCGGGCACGTGCATCACGCCGGTATGAAACTGGTGCGTCTCGGCGAACCGGCGGGTGGCCTGACGCCGCGCCTCGAACGCGTCCGGGAGGCTTGGGCCTCGGCGCGATTCAATGTCGCGACCTATCCCGACATCATGCAACTCGTCTGGGAGAAATTCGTCTGCAATGTCACCTTCAGCGCGCCGTGCACGGTGTTCGGCAAACCGATCGGCGAACTCATGGCCGACCCTCACGCCTGGCCGGTTGCGCTCGCCTGTGGTCGGGAGGCCTTCGCCGCCGGTCGCGGCCACGGCGTCGCCTTTTCGTTCGCTGACATCGATGCCTATGTCACTGCCTTCGGCAACGCCATGCCCACCGCCCGCCCCTCGATGCTGCTCGACCACATCGATGGACGGCGCTCGGAGATCGACAGCATCAATGGCATCGTAGCGCAGAAGGCTGCCGAGGTCGGGCTTTCGGCGCCCTGCAACGAAGTGCTGAGCGCCATCGTGCGCTCGCGCGAATTGGCCTTCACCCGGTGAGCACGACTGCGCTCGTCCGGTCCTACGAGCAGCTCCCACCGCCGAGCACACAGAACTTGGCGCAATGCGGGTGGCAGAGCTTGACGGCGCCCTGATCGAACATGCCGCCGTCGGCCGTGAGGGAAGCGGCCAACGTGCGGCCCATCTCGAAGCGCGGATCGTAGGGCAGCAGCGTGCAGGTCAGAACCTTGGGCGCGTCCTCGCCCTTGCGCTTCACGATCATCCGGCTCGTCGCGCACATGATCTCGCTCGGCTGCTTGCCGAGGATGCTCCAGCAAGCGACGGTGATTTCGGGCACCTCCACTCCGGCATCGATTTCCGGCAGCAGCAGCAATGCCTCGCGGTCCTCGGGATCGATCGACCAGCCATGCTCTGCGATCAGTCTCGCATAGCCGGCACGCGATTGGGCTTCGCTCTCGCCCCAGCAGGTCCGCCCGGCGATGGCGATGTGGAACCCGTTCTCCGCCAGCCAGTCGATGCCCGCCAGCGCCTTGTCCCACGTGTTGGCGCCGCGTTCCTTCTCGTGCAGTTCACGGGTGTGGTGGTCGAGACTGACCCGCAGCGTCAGTTGGTTGCCGTGCTCGCGGGCGAGCGCCAGGAGGCCCGCTTTGACGCCCTTGCGCTGCATCGGCTGCATAGCGTTGGTCAGCACCAGCACCTCGTGCCCGCGCCCGAGCGCATCACCGATCATCGCGACGGCATCGGGATTGAGGAACGGCTCGCCACCCGTGAAGCCGATCTCGCGCGTGCCGAGGCCGAGCGTTGCGATCTCGTCGAGGTAGGCGCCGACCTCTGCCGCGCTGAGGTAGACCAACTGATCGTTCTTCGGCCCGGACAGGATGTAGCAGTTGACGCACTCGATGTTGCAGAGCGTGCCGGTGTTGAACCAGAGCGTCTCCAGTCGAGTGAGCGGCACGCTCGCCCGCGGTTCGCCCTTGGCGGTCCAGTCGGGGTGCTCGAACTTGCCCGGAGTCTCGACTTTTGCCTTGAAGCTGGCCTCGATGTTCACGAACCGTAACCCCCGATCGCTTTCGGACACTATCACGCGGACGCGATCCGGGATGAGTCACGAAGGTGTTATGCTGCGGCCGACCATGGTCGTGACGGTCCGCAACGAGCTGGTAACCTCGTCTATCGCGGTCGGCCGGGCAAGTCACTTGAAGCAAGTGTGATTGGATGTGAGCTGACGGAATGTTCGATTCCCGCATCCGCCCGCTGCTCGACCCACCACTCGCCATGGTGGCCCGGCGCCTCGCCAGCTTCGGCCTGAGCGGCGACCATCTCACCTTCACCGGCCTCGCGCTCGGGCTCGTCGCCGCGCTTTCGGTCGTCGCCGGCCTGTTCGCCGCCGCATTGGTCGCGATCCTGCTGGCGCGGCTCTGCGATGGTCTCGACGGTCCGGTCGCGCGCGCCGCTGGCACCGCCGGCGACCGTGGCGGCTTCATCGACATCACGTTGGATTTCGTCTTCTATGCGCTGCTGCCGCTGGCGTTCGCCTTGCACGATCCCGACCGCAATGCCCTTGCCGCCGCGATCCTCTTGTCGGGCTTCCTCGTCAACGGTGCCGCCTTCCTCGCCTACGCCACCATCGCGGCCCGGCGTGGGTTGACCACCACCGCTCAGGGCACGAAGTCGTTCTACTATTTGAGCGGCCTTACCGAGGGTGCCGAGACGATCGCCGCATTCATCGTCTTTTGCCTCTTGCCTTCATGGTTCTGGCTGCTCGGCCCGCTCTTCGGCCTCGCTTGCTGGGTTTCGGGCCTTGCACGGATCGTCGTCGTCTATCGCGGCATGGCGCCGGGTCCGGCGCCGGCCGAGGCAACCGGCGGCATCGGTGCAGCCCGTCCGGACGATCCCGGCTAGACCGCCATGGCGTGCCGCCGCTCCGCGACATTGCCCGCGAGGTAAGTGTCGAAGCGCGCGCAAACCGTCCGCACGAACGGCTGGCCCGAGGCCGTCAACCGGAAGCCGTCGGCGGTCGGCTCGACCAGGCCGTCGCGATCCTCGGCGACGATCCGCGCGGCCTCGGCCAGGATCGGCTCAGCCGCCGCCTGTCCGAACCGTTCGACAAGGGCGCCGGTGGAGAGACCGAAGGTGCACATCAGCTCCTCGATCACGAGCGCGCGCAATCGGTCGTCGTCCCCCATCCGCCAGCCACGCGCCGTGGCGAGGCCTTCGCTTGCCAGCCGCTCACCATACTCGTGCACCGCGACCGCGTTTTGCGCATAACCCGCCGGCAATCGCGAGATCGCCGAGGCTCCGAACCCGATCAGCGCATCCGCCCGGTCGGTCGTATAGCCCTGGAAATTGCGTGCCACCGCGCCGCTCGCCAGGCTGTCGGTCGCCTTCGCGAAATGGTCGATCCCGATCGCCACGTAGCCGGCCTCCCCGAGCATGGCCGCGAGCCGGCGCGACTGGGCGTGCCGCTCGAGCGGCCCCGGCAGTGCCGCCTCGTCGATCAGCCGCTGGTGTTTCAGCCGGGAGGGCAAATGCGCATAACCGAAGATCGCGATGCGCTCGGGGTCGAGTGACAGGACCTGGCGGAGGGTCCGCGCCACGCTCTCCGTCGTCTGGTGCGGCAACCCATAGACGAGGTCGAGGTTGATCGAGCCGACGCCGAACTCGCGGAACAGCCGCACCGCCCGGGCCGTCGCCTCGAAGCTCTGCATTCGCCCGATCGCCTTCTGCACGACGGGATCGAAATCCTGCACTCCGATCGAGACCCTGTTGAAGCCTGCCTCGGCGAGGCTCGAGGCGCGCGGCGCATCGAGCAGCCGTGGATCGATTTCGACCGCGACTTCCGCATTCCCGGCGAAAATGAAGCGCTCGCGCATCCGGTCGGCGAGCCGCGCGATGTCGCTCGCAGTCAGAATGTCTGGCGAACCGCCGCCCCAATGCATGTGCGTGACGGCATGGCGACCCGGCACCAGCCCGGCCACCGTATCGATCTCCTTGACGAGGAGGTCGAGGTAACTCGAAACGGGCGCGTAGCGTCGTACCGCCTTGGTGCTGCAGCCACAATACCAGCACAGCTCCTGACAGAACGGCACGTGCGTATAGAGCGAGAGCTTGGCCCCTTGTGGCAGCGACGCGAGCCATGCGCGATGCTGATCCGGGCCGACCGACGCATTGAAGTGGTTGGCGGTCGGATAGCTCGTGTAGCGTGGCACCGGCGCGCCATGGCGCTTGAGGAGGTCCTCGATCGTCGTTGCCCCCTTTGCCGTTGCCGTCACCATGTCCCGTCTCCCGCGCACCACGCCACAGCCTTGCTCGTCGCTTGAGCCAAGCGCGGCGCGCCACCACGCGCATTGATCCAGGTCATGGGGGCGACGGTGTACCGGCCGATGGGGTGCCGGACATCGGCGGTGCCGCCTGCCGCCAATCCTGCTCACCGCCACGATCGTCTTGAGACCGCGCGCGCCCGGTGCTAGCGTGCGCACCTGCGTGATTGGCGCACGCGGGTGTAGCTCAATGGTAGAGCAGAAGCTTCCCAAGCTTACGACGAGGGTTCGATTCCCTTCACCCGCTCCAAGCGCCGGCTGTCCGCGACGCCCACCAGCTCACCCCGCGCGCCGCTTTCCCGCTCCCGCCCGCCCGTGTAGGTTGCGGTGAGGTGAGTGAGGCGGCCTGCCCGCGTTCGCCCGCGCCCGGCATGAACGGGCCGCGTTGCCGGCAGGCCGCAGTCGAGAGTGGGGGTGCCCGTGAGCCGTTCCGAAATGTCGAGCAAGGTGACCGACGACCTGCGTTCGGGTGCCCTCGTCTATCACCGCCTGCCACGGCCCGGTAAGCTCGAGGTGGTCCCGACCAAGCCGCTCGGCAACCAACGCGACCTTGCGCTCGCCTATTCGCCCGGCGTCGCGGCGGCATGCGAAGCGATCCGCGACGATCCGGCCGAGGCCGCGAACCTGACGACCCGCGGCAACCTCATCGCCGTCATCACCAACGGCACCGCCGTGCTCGGCCTCGGCAACATCGGCCCGCTGGCCTCCAAACCCGTAATGGAGGGAAAAGCGGTTCTCTTCAAGAAGTTCGCCGCCATCGACGTGTTCGATCTCGAGGTCGAGGCCACCGACGTCGACCGCTTCTGCACCGTCGTCGCCGCCCTCGAGCCGACCTTCGGCGGCATCAACCTCGAGGACATCAAGGCACCCGAGTGCTTCGAGATCGAGGAGCGTCTGCGCCGGGAGATGAAAATCCCGGTCTTCCACGACGACCAGCACGGCACCGCCATCATCGTCGGTGCCGCCGTCCTCAACGGTCTCGCCTGTGCCGGCAAGCGCATCGAGGACGTCAAGATCGTGACCTCCGGCGCCGGCGCCGCCGCGCTCGCCTGCCTCAACATCCTGGTCAGCCTCGGGGCGCGTCGGGAAAATATCTGGGTGACCGACCTCGAGGGTGTCGTCTACCGCGGCCGCACCGCGCTGATGGATCGCTGGAAGGACGTTTATGCCCAGGAGACCGCCGCCCGCACGCTCGCCGAAGTGATCCCTGGCGCCGACGTCTTCCTCGGACTATCGGCCGGTGGCGTCCTCAAGCCCGAGATGCTGCTCGCCATGGCGCCGCGCCCGCTCGTGATGGCACTCGCCAACCCCAATCCCGAGATCATGCCCGACATCGCGGCGGCCACCCGCGACGACATCATGATCTGCACGGGCCGGTCGGATTTTCCGAACCAGGTCAACAATGTGCTCTGCTTTCCCTATATTTTTCGCGGCGCCCTCGACGTCGGTGCGACGACGATCAACGAGGCCATGAAACTCGCCGCCGTCGAGGCGATCGCCGAACTCGCCCGTGCTCCGACCTCCGACGTCGCCGCCAAGGCCTACGGCGGCGAGACCCAGATTTTCGGTCCCAAATCCCTGATCCCGACGCCTTTCGATCCGCGCCTCATCCTGATGATCGCCCCGGCGGTGGCCAGGGCGGCGATGGAGACGGGCGTCGCCACCCGCCCGATCGCCGACATCGATACCTACACCGAGAGCCTCCAGCGCTTCGTTTTCCGCTCCGGCATCGTCATGAAGCCGGTGTTCACCGCCGCTCGCGCTGCGCCCAAGCGCGTGATCTACGCCGAGGGCGAGGACGAGCGCGTTCTCCGCGCGGCACAGGTGGTGCTCGAGGAGGGGCTCGCCGAGCCGATCCTCATCGGCAGGCCGGATGTGATCGAAAAGCGCATCGAGCGCTTCGGCCTCTCGCTGGTGCCGGGCAAGGATTTCGCGGTGGTGAACCCCCAGTCTGATCCGCGTTACCGTGATTATGTGGACACCTACCTCGGCCTCACCTGCCGCCGGGGCGTTACGCCCGATCGTGCCCGCACGGTGGTCCGTACCCGCCCGACCGTGATTGCCGGCCTCGCCGTTCTGCGCGGCGACGCCGACGCCATGATCTGCGGCCTCGAGGGCCGTTTCAGCCGCCATGTCGCGCACATTCGCGACATCATCGGACTTGCCCCCGGCGTCACTGATTTTTCCGCCGTGAGCCTCCTCATCCTGAACCGCGGTGCCTATTTCATCGCCGACACCCAGGTTTCGAAGAATCCCTCCGCCGAGGAAATCGCCGAGATGGCGCGGCTGACGGCCCGCCAGGTCGTGCGCTTCGGCTTCGAACCCAAGATCGCTCTGCTCTCGCATTCCAGCTTCGGCTCGAGCGACAGTGAGAGCGCTCAGAAGATGCGCGAGGCGCTCGCGCTCCTGCGCCAGCGCGCGCCCGAACTCGAGGTCGAAGGCGAGATGCAGGGTGATGCCGCACTCGACGAGGCGGTGCGGATGCGGATCTTCCCGTTCTCGCGGATCTCCGGCGAGGCGAACGTGCTCATCATGCCGAACCTCGACGCTGCGAGCATCTCCTACGAACTGCTCAAGTCGATGGCCAATGCCCTGCCGGTCGGACCGATCCTCATCGGCGCCGCCCGCCCCGCCCATGTCCTGACGCCATCGGTGACGGCGCGCGGCGTTGTCAACATGACCGCGTTCGCCGTTGTTGAGGCCCAGCAGAACGGCGTCTTGACGGGCTTGGAGCGGCCCGGTCGGGGCGAGTGGTCCTGAGGCGGGCGCTCTGCTGCCCCCAGGGTTCGCGTTCTCGGTCGCCAGCCCGGCCGCCTCAGAGATCGCCCGGCACGCCGTAGCTCGGCGCCTGCGTCGGTGCGATCGCGCGGTTGAGGTAATCGATCATCTGTGGCTCGTAGAGCGCCCAGAGTGCCCTGAGCGCGCCGATCGGGTCACTGTCGTGCCAGTCCACCCTGAGATCGACCAGCGGCCAGGCAACCTCGTGCACCACCAGCACGCCGGCCGAATGCACCGGCCCCTCCTCGCCACCGGCCTCGATGCCGCCCTCTAGCGCCCTGATGAGGCGCGCGGCGAGATGACCGTCACTCGCCGTGAATGCCGCGACCATGGCCGCTGGAACCCCGGTGTCGGCGAGGAGGTTGCCCGCCGCGACGCATCCCGCCCCCTCGGCGACAGCGTGGCGCCCGAGCGCGCGAGCGCCCGTGAAATGCCCGGTCCGACCCTCCGCGTCGACCGCGGTGAGCTGCCGGAAGTCGCGGTTCTCGTGGCTCTTTGCCGCCTGTGCCACGGCGTCCGGCGCCGTAAGCCCAAGGCCCATGAGGTCGAGCATCCGGTGCCCGAGCCCCGGATGCGTCACGTTCTGGCTGGCCGCTACGCCGACACCGGCCCGCGCATGTGCGCAGCGCGCGGCGACCGCGGGTGACGATGACGAGATGGCCATGCCGAAAGCGCCTGTCGTGGCGCAGCGTGCGGCGATCGATATGGTCATGCGAGTCCTCCCTTGGTGTCTCCATTGCGCCCGCCCCGTTCAGGCGAGCCGCCGCGTATGGCGCCCCGGCTGGATGGCGCCGTATGGGCGATGCGTCGTCTTTTCCCAGCGGAACGGGTCCCGCCAGAGCTGCCAGACCGCCCGGTAGCAGGCCGCCGAGACCAGCAGCCAGTAGAACGGCAGCGTCAGCGCCGCCAGCGCATTGAGCATCTTGCCCCGCCGCATGGAGGCGACCATGCCGAGCAGGATGGCGCAACCGTAGCCGAGAAGGATGTTGCTCGCCGCCACGATCACGATGGGCTTGGAGAGCGGATGCTCGCCCGGCACCAGGAACTGGCCCTGCGCGAGCGCCAGCCCTGCCCAGAGATAGAAGAAGGGGTGCACGAGCGCCGAGAGCAGCACCCCGCCGATGACCACCTGAAAGCCGAGTGTGCCGCCGAGCCCGAGTTCACGAACGAGGCGCCCCGGTTCGCGATGGTGGACCAGAAGGGTTTGCATCCAGCCCTTCATCCAGCGCGTTCGCTGACGCAGCCAGTCGCCGCTGCTCGCGGGCGCCTCCTCCACCGTCTCGCTCTCGAGCATGCTGACGCGATAGCCGGCGCGCCGCAATCTGACGCCGAGATCGGCATCTTCGGTGACGTTGTAGGCGTCCCAGGCGCCGACCTCCTCGAGCGCGGCGCGGCGGAAGTGGTTCGAGGTTCCCCCGAGCGGCAGGATGAGGCCGAGGTCCTCGTAGGTTGGCAGCAGCGCGTCGAAGAGGCTTGTGTATTCCACGTCGAACAACCGCGGCAGCCAGCCTTCGTGGCCATTGTGAATGGCGAGCCGTGCCTGCAGGCAGGCGACCCGCTCCGGGCTTTCGGCGAACACCTGCGCCGCCCGCCGCAGCTGCAACGGCTCCGGATGGTCTTCCGCGTCGAAGATCGCCACCAGACTGCCACGCGCGCCTGCGAGAGCGAAGTTGAGCGCCTTGGGCTTCGTGCGAGGCGCCGCGTCCGGTACGACGACGATCTCGAACGGCTCACCCGGTCGAAGCCGCTCGAGGGCCTCCCGGGTCGCTGTGTCGCTCGCCTCGATGATCAGCTTGATGTCGAGGCGCGAACGCGGATAGTCGAGCCTCGAAAGCGCCTCGACCAGTTGCGGCGCAACGCCGGCCTCGCGATAGAGTGGGCACAGCAGCGTATAGACCGGCAAATCGTCGTCGCCGAGCTTGAGCCGTGTGGCCCTTGTTCGCCAACGGGTCGACAGCCGGATGAGCGCGGCGAGGCGCAGAATGACGATGATGAGGAAGGGAAGGGTCATGGCAACCGCCGCCGCGACGACCGTGGCATCAGGCACCACCAGGAAGCCGCCGACGACGAGGCCCACGGCGACGGCGAGGCTGGCCGCCTGCCAGCCGTGGATGCCGTCGCGTGCCGAGGCCTGCGGCCATCGCTCGGCGAGGCCGTCGGTGGCCGCACGCAGCCGCGTGGTATCGGCGGGGCAAGGCGGACCCGGCTCGCGACCCATGGACGTCCCCCCCTGCATTGCGCGGCCACCCCGATGTGGTCGGCGCCGACCGTACCTCCTCGAGCTGGGCGCCGACGGTCGTGACAGCCAGATTGAGCTGTTCAGGGTCGGCTTGGCAACGCCCTCGAGGTGTCGGGCGCAACGCGGGGAGGCCACCCGATGAGCTGGATGATCACACGGTCGGCCCCGCGCTCCGAGTGGCAGCCCTTGCCCATCTCGATCGCCGCACGAGCGCCATCGGCCCCTTCGCCGCGCAAGTCGGCATTCCTGGGCGCTCTCCCGGCCCTCCTCGCCCTCATCCTGGTGATGCTTCTGGTGCTGGCGCCCGGCCTGGCGAACGCGCAGACAGCTGCGACCGAGGCCGATCCGGCCGAGGAATTGCTCGACGAGCCGCAGACCCTGCGCGTCTATTCCGCCGACGACTACCCGCCCTTCAACTACATGGACGAGGACGGCGTTCTGACCGGCTTCAACATCGACGTCGCGCGCGCCATTTGCCTCCACCTCGATCTCAACTGCGACATCCAGGTCCGCGACTGGGACGATCTCCTTCCGGCCCTCGCCAGCGGCGACACCGATATCGTCATCGCCTCGTTCGCGATGACCCCCGAGACCGTCGTCCAGGCGGATTTCACGGACCCTTATTATTTCACGCCGGCTCGTTTTGCCATTCGCCGCAACATGGAGGCGAGCGAACCGACCCCGATCGGCCTCGAGGGCGAGCGCATCGCCGTCGTCGCCGACACCGCGCACGAGGCCTACCTGAGGCGCTACTACCAGGACAGCATCATCACGTCCTATCGTACCGAGGCAGAGGCGCGTGACGCGCTCAAGTCTCGGGATGCGAATTATCTCTTCGGCGATGCGATCACGCTTGCCTTCTGGCTCAACGGCACCACATCCGAGGCCTGTTGCGAGTTTCGCGGCGCCGCGCTCGCCGACCCCGTTTATTTTGGTCCCGGCGTCTCGATCGCGGTGCGTCGGGGCAACACGGTCCTGCGCCACGATCTCAACCGGGCGATCGCCGACTTGCGCGCTACCGGTTCGTTCGAGGAGCTGTTCCTGCGCTATTTTCCGCTGCGGGTGTATGATTGAAGGGTGGGCCGCGATGGCCCGGCGTGCGTGCTGATCGGGAACGGTGATGATCGAGGCGGCCCCGGCGAACCCTGCACTCCGTGACGGTCCACCGAATGCGCCTCTCGTGGTCCTGATGCACGGGGCCGGCGCGCCGATGGACAGCAGGCCGATGACCGGTCTTGCCGAGGCCATTGCCGCCCGGGGCCTCGCGGTGCTGCGCTTCGAGCTCGCCTACATGGCGGCAAGGCGCGGGGGCCGCCGGCCGCCACCACCGCGCGTCCAGCATCTGATGGCCGAGATCGAGGAGCGCCTCGACGGACTCCTGGAGCCGCACGAGATTCCGATCACCGCCGGCGGCCACCCGCTCGTCATCCTCGCCGGCAAGTCGATGGGAGGACGGCTTGCGACCATGCTGGCGGACCGCCTCGCGGTCGCCGGCAGGATCGTTGCGGCCGCGGCGTTCGGCTATCCGTTCTTTCCCCCGGGCAAGGCGCGCACGCCGACACTGGTTGCAACGCGTACCGGCCATCTCACGGCCATGAGCACGCCGACCCTCATCGTTCAGGGTACGCGGGATCGCTTCGGAGGTCGCGCCGATGTCGCCGGTCTGTCGTTCGCCCGCCATGTCCGGTTCGCGTGGATCGAAGGCGGCGACCACGATCTCGTGCCGGCCCGGGCCATCGGCCGCTCACCCGAGGACGCTTGGCGCGAAGCGGCCGGTCATCTGGCGGCCTTTGCGGCTGAGATCGACTGAGCGCGTCGTCGGCGCGCTTTCGATGCACCCCGCCGGCCCGCTCCCGCTGGCTTTTGGCGCTAGGAGCGTCGCTCGACGGTGAGCTTCTTGAGTTCGGCGATCGCCTTGGCCGGGTTCAGCCCCTTGGGGCAGGCCTTGGCGCAGTTGAGGATCGTATGGCAGCGGAACAAGCGGAACGGATCCTCGAGATTGTCGAGCCTCTCGCCGGTCTTCTCGTCGCGGCTGTCGACGACCCAGCGATAGGCTTGCAAGAGAATCGCCGGACCGAGATATCGATCCGAATTCCACCAGTAACTGGGGCAGGACGTCGAGCAACAGGCGCACAAGATGCACTCGTAGAGCCCGTCGAGCTTCTCGCGATCCTCGCGTGACTGCAGCCACTCGCGCTGCGGCTCGCTCGTTACGGTCTGCAGCCAAGGCTCGATCGAGCGGTGCTGCGCGAAGAAGTTGGAGAGGTCCGGCACGAGGTCCTTGACCACCTCCATGTGTGGAAGCGGGTAGATTTTCACTGCGCCACGGACGTCCTCGATCGACTTGAGGCACGCCAGCGTGTTGGTGCCGTCGATGTTCATGGAGCACGATCCGCAGATGCCTTCGCGGCACGAACGCCGGAAGGTGAGCGTCGGATCGATCTCGTTCTTGATCTTGATGAGGCCGTCGAGGACCATCGGTCCGCAGTCTGCGGGATCGATATGGTACGTGTCGAGGCGCGGCGACTGCCCGTCGTCCGGGTTCCAGCGATAGACCTTGAACTCGCGCGTGCCGCGCCCTTTGGCGTTCCAGGTGCGGCCTTTGCCGACCTTCGAGTTCTTGGGAAGCGTGAGCTGTACCATGTGCCGAGCCTTGACTTGCGCCCCTGACGCCGCCGTCGGCGCCGCCGTGTGTCGCCGGAAGGTTTAGCCGAGGTCGCGCCCCAGGCAATGCAATTTAAGGCGAACAGGGCCGCTCGTCGTGCCGTCGTGCGTCACGGTGGATACCCGGCCGCCCCCGGCTCAGATCACCCGGTGGGATTTCAACTCGCTGACGCTCGTATGAATGGCCACCGCGATCGCCAGAGCCTCATCGAGCGTGGCCTTGAGGCTCTGGCGCTCGCGCAGCAGCCGGCTCAGTCGCTCCTGCGCCTCGCCGAGCGCGAAGAACAACGTCTCCGGCGGCTCGGTCGCCCCGTCCTCGATGAGGCACATGACCTCGAATGCGTGCTGCGAAGCGGCCGTCAAGAGATTCGCGCCATCGCTCACCAGTCCCTGATAGAGCGGATACGATCGTTGCGGAATCTTCAGTCCGTGCACGCCGAAGGCGATCGGCGCCGAGATGGCGCCGCGATCGCCGACGAAAATCCGGAAATTGCGACCCATGCGATCGAGTACGTCGACGGCCTCGCTCGCCGTGCGCTCGAGGTCGCGCAGCGCATTCATCGACCGCCGGCGATTGGCGTTGGCGACCGCCGGACGCTCGTTCGCGACCCAGTTGATGGCTGCGATCGAGGCGATGGCGCCGAGGGCCGCGATCACCGGCAGCACCGCCGCCAGTGGGTCGGGGCCGATCCGCGTATCGCGTTCCTCGCCGGGGGCAGCCAAGGGAGAGAGCTGTCGTGTCACACGCGTCTCCGCTCGTTGTGCGTGTGCCGTTGCTATAGAAGTGCTCGTGCCGGTTCAAGCGGCCCTTCGGTGTTGTCCGCTATCAGGAATTCGCGAGGGTCTCTCCCGCCCCCGTTCGAGTTCAATCGAAGCTCTCGCCGGCATAGACCCCCCAGAGCTTGGGCTGCTCCACCCAGCCGCGGTAGTCGTCGATCGAAATCTGGCATGTGCGGCCTGTACATCTCGGCACGCTGACGAGAGAGCCAGCCGTGAGGCGCGCGATGACTTTCGCGCTCGCGCCCTGATCGTCGCGGATCGCGACCGTCTCACCCGTTTGCCCCTCGCCAGCGCGGGCCCATGGCAGCACCAGCGCCGTTCGCCGCCCGCTCAGCATGCGTGTGTGCACCCATCCGGTCGCCCCGTCGCTGTCGCGGATCTGACGCCAGACATCGGCTTCGTCGATGATTTCGACCGGGAGACCGACGCGCCGGAACACCCAGTCGATGGGGTAGTCCTGGCCCGGTCCCCGCCGCACATTGACGACGTCGGCCTTGAGGCTGACGAAACGCGGCACCGCGAGACCCGTCTCCCGACCGATGCTGCTGGTCGAGGGCACACCCGACTGCGCATGCGCGGCTCCGTGCCCGCCGATCAGTGAGGCGAGGGCCGCTAGGGCGAACCCGGCGAGAGCGACTGCGCGGGCCTTCCTCATGTTCGTCACCCTGGTTCGATTCCCGACAGCATCGCTTGCTGGTGAGGCAGAACCATGATTTGCCGTTCCCATCAACCGAGGCCTCCCGGCCGCGTTGTGCGTTGTCGTGGCGGAGCGCGATTCGTTTGCTCGGCGCATGCCCAACCCGTGCGGGCTTGCTTTGTCAGGACGGCGAGCATCTGATACTGGTCACACGAGGTGAATCGGCTCCGCCCCCGGGCTCGAGCGACTTGCCGGAGAGATGGCGCGACCGGTTCGCGGTGCGGATGAGCGGGTTCAGCAGGATGTCGAAGAAGAAGCCGATCGTCGTTGTGACACGCAGGTTGCCGGATGTCGTCGAGACGCGCATGCGGGAACTCTTCGATACCCGGCTCAACGTCGACGATCGGCCGATGACGCCGACCGAATTGAGCCTCGCGGTGCGCGAGGCCGACGTCCTCGTTCCGACGGTGACCGATCGCATCGACCGCTCGATCATTTCCCAGGCGGGCCCCCAACTGAAGCTCATCGCCAACTTCGGCACCGGCGTCGACAACATCGACCTCGACACGGCGCGCAATCGCAGCATCATCGTCACGAACACGCCCGGTGTGCTGACCGACGACACCGCCGACATGGCGATGGCGCTGATCCTGGCGGTTCCGCGTCGCCTCGTGGAAGGCGCCGCGTTCCTGAGGTCCGGTGAGAGCCAGTGGCAGGGGTGGTCGCCGACGTGGATGCTCGGCAACCGGATCCATGGCAAGCGCCTCGGCATCATCGGCATGGGCCGCATCGGCACCGCGGTCGCCCGCCGCGCCCGGGCCTTCGGCCTCCAGATCCACTATCACAACCGGCGGCGCGTCTCGGAGGATGTCGAGAGCGATCTCGAGGCCACCTATTGGGAAAGCCTCGACCAGATGCTCGCTCGCATGGACATCATCTCGGTCAACTGCCCGCACACGCCCGCCACCTTCCACCTCCTCTCTGCGCGGCGCCTCAAGCTGCTCAAGCCGACCGCCTACCTCGTCAACACCGCTCGCGGCGAAGTGATCGACGAGAACGCGCTCGCCCGCATGATCGAAATGAACGAGATCGCCGGCGCCGGCCTCGATGTGTTCGAGCACGAGCCGGCCGTGAACCCCAAGCTCCTCAAGAGCGACCGGGTGGTGGTACTGCCGCACATGGGCTCGGCGACGATCGAGGGGCGAGTCGACATGGGCCAGAAAGTCATCATCAACATCAAGACGTTCTTCGATGGCCATTCGCCGCCGGACCGGGTGCACCCCGCGATGTTCTGAGAGCCCCGACCGGGTCCACGTCCGGCTCGCGTCGCTCGCTGGCCCACTTCGTGCTTGGTGCGAGCCGATGAGCGAAGGCGAGGCAAACTGAATGGCGGCGAACGCGCGGCGCTCGAGGCTATCGGGCATCGACCTGTTTTCAGGCATACCGGAGGCAGAACTCGCCCGCCTCGAGGAGGAGCTGACGTTCGCGGGTCTCGCCCGCGGTGACGTTCTGATGCGTCAGGGCGAGCCGACCGACGCGCTCTACATCGTGGTTTCGGGGCGCCTCAGCGTCCACCTCGACGGTCGACCGACACCGATCGCCGAGATCGGTCCGGGCCGGCCGGTCGGCGAAATCGGCTTTCTCTCGGGGCGACCGCGCGTTGCGACCGTCAAGGCGCTGCGCGACAGCCTCGTGCTACGCCTCGACAGGGCGAGCTTCGACCGCCTCCTGGAGCATTCACCGGCGGCCTGGAAGGCTCTCGCCGAGGCGCTCGCCAACCGCCTGATGCGCATGACGACGGGTGAGCCGTACCGTCCGGAAATGCGCCCGCGCACCATTGCGGTCTGCCCGGCGGGTGGCGCGACCTGGCCGCCGGGTGGCCACTTCCTCGAACGGCTCGCCGGTGCGCTCGCCCGCCATGGTCGGGTGCGTCTGCTCACATCGCACGCACTCGGCCCGCTCGGCGACCTGCGCGAGGAGGCGGTCGAACTTGGATGCGATCCCACCCAGCCATCCGATTGGCTGAACACACTCGAGGGCCACTACGCCTTCGTCGTCTATGTGACCGACGCCGATCTGAGCGACTGGTCACGCCGCTGCATCCGCCAGGCCGACGAAGTCCTCTTGGTGGGCAATCTCGGGGGCGGTGTTTCCGCTGGCGCCGCCCCGCTGAATGCCATCGAGCGCTATGTCGCCGAATTGCACGCCCCCGATGCCGTTCGCCTCGTGCTGCGACGGCCGCGCGGTCAGCCGATCGCCGGCACGCGCCACTGGCTCGCAGGCCGCGAGATCGCGCTTCACCACCACGTCGCCGGCGATTCGAGTGCCCATGTCCGGCGCCTCGTGCGCTTCATCTGTGGCGAGGCCGTGGGCCTCGTTGCGAGCGGTGGCGGAGCCTACTGCGCGGCCCAGATCGGCTGCTTCAAGGCCCTCGGCGAAGCCGGCGTGACGGTCGATATGGTCGGCGGTACCAGCGGCGGCAGCGCCATGGCGGTCGCCTTCGCACTCGGCGTTCCGCCCGACGAGATCAATCGCCGGGTCGGCGCCATGTTCGTTGCGGCAAAGGCGCTCGGCCGTCTCAATTGGCCGACCTACGGCCTCCTCGACCACAAGCGCTTCGATGCCGAGCTCGCGGCCGCCTTTGGCTCGGCGCGCATCGAGGACATCGAGGTGCCGTTCTTCGCCGTGGCGACCAACCTCTCGAGTCAAACACCCTACTGTCTGCGGACCGGCCGCGCCTGGGAGGTCGTGCGTGCCAGCAGCGCGATTCCCGGTCTGCTGCCTCCGTTTTTCACGCCTGAAGGCGAGATGCTCGTCGACGGTGCCGTCCTCCAGAACGTTCCCGTCGAGATGGCGCGCGCTCTCAAGCGTGGCCCCAACATCGTGCTCGGGTTCGATGTGCGCCGAACCCGTCGCTACGATGTCGATTACTCTCTCATACCATCGCGCATGGATCTCGTCCTTTCCCTCGTCATGCCGCACCGGCGCCGCCGCCTTCCAGTGCTGCCGAGCGCGACGCAGGTCCTGATGCGCAGTCTCATGATCGCCAGCGAGAACTTCGAGAACAGCCTCGCCGGCGATGATCTTCTCGTCGCGGTGCCGGTCGACCCGGCGATGAGCCTGCTCGATTGGCGGCACCACACGGCGCTGATGCAACTCGGCTACGAGGTCGCCATGCGACGGCTGGAGGAGGCGCGAGGCTCCGACCATCCGGCGGTCGTTTCCTGTTCAGCGCCGCGGAACGAAGAGGAGCGCGAGCTGAGTCCACTCGCCTGAGCCGTGGGGCTACCTTGCGTGCCGGGTCTCGACGAGCGCCTCGAGGAGCAGGCGGTTCGAGCAGAGCCGCTCGCTGAGAGCGCCGATCGCTTCGCCCGCCGTCAGTCCGCGCGCGCGCAGTCGTTGGTATTCCGCGCGAACGCGCTCGATGAACGTCGTGGTGACAAGGTGGCTCATGGCCCACTCCAGGCGCCGCTGTCGCCGCATGGGCGATCGGTCTCCAGCCTAGCAATGGAGCCTTCAGAACCGTTTAAGTCGGTTGCTCGAATGCGCGGCATCGTGCGATCGGTGACGCCGCCGACATGCCGATCCGCCCGTTTCTTCTCCGCCGGCCGCTATGTCGGCTTCCTGTGGATGGAAAGATCGCGGATGGAGGGCTCGCGCCCATTGAGTGGATTGTCCGGATCCCAGCCGATGGAGACGGTATCGAAGCGCGTGCCGCGCGCATCGTAGATGAGCAGGCGGCCGGCGAGGCTCTCGCCGAACCCGACGATTTCCTTCAGCGTCTCGGCGGCCTGCAGCGTTCCCATGACGCCTGCGATCGCCCCGAGCACGCCGACCTCCGCGCAGTTCGCGACCGTGCCGGGCGGTGGAGCTTCGGGGAACAGCGATCGATAGCAGGGGTAGGGATTGCCGTCCGGGCCCGTCTCATGGGACTTGAACGTGGTGAGATAGCCGTCGAATGGTCCGAGCGCTGCGAACACCAGCGTGCGGCGGGCGAGGTAGCAGGCATCGTTGACGAGGTAGCGGGTCGAGAAATTGTCCGAGCCGTCCACCACGATATCGTAGCGCGCAACGAGGTCGAGCGCGTTGTTCGCGGTCAGCCGGAAGGGATGCGGCTCCACCGCCACGTGCGGGTTGATGCGGGCGACGGAGGCCGCCGCGCTCTCGACTTTGGGTGTGCCGACGGCGGCCGTATCGTGCAGCACCTGGCGCTGCAGATTGGAGAGCGACACCGCATCGTCGTCGATCACGCCGATCGTGCCGACTCCCGCCGCCGCCAGATAGAGGATGACGGGCGAGCCGAGCCCGCCCGCCCCGATCACCAGAACGCGCGCGGCCTTGAGCTTCTGCTGGCCGGGCGCACCGACGTCGTGCAGCACGAGATGACGCTTGTAGCGCTGTATCTCCTCCGCGCTCAGCATGGGCCTTTCCTCCTCGGCCTCCCCCTCCCGCCGCACGCCGCCTACCAGAGGCCCGGCACGCTCTCGGGGAACAGCAGGGAGCTGAAATAGCGCTCCGCCGCCGAGGCCGACACGGTGACGATGGTCTTGCCCTCCATGCCGCTGCGCGCCGCGTACTTGAGCGCAGCCGCCACGTTCGCGCCCGTGGAAATTCCTCCGGGAATGCCTTCGAGCCGTGCCAGTTGGCGAGCCGTCTCGAAGGACTCCTCGTTGGAGACCTTGAGCACCTCGTCGACGAGGCTCATGTCGAGCACCGCGGGCTTGAAACCGGCACCGATACCCTGGATCTTGTGCGGCCCCGGATCGCCGCCCGAAAGTACCGGGCTGTCCTGCGGCTCCACCGCGACCACTCGGATCGCCGGATTGCGCTTCTTGAAGACGCGCCCGCAGCCCGTGATGGTGCCGCCGGTCCCGACGCCCGCGATCATGGCATCGAATTTTCCACCCGTGTCGCGCCAGATCTCCTCGGCCGTCGTTTGCTCGTGGATCGCCGGGTTGGCGGGATTGGCGAACTGGCTCGGCTGGACCGCCTTGGGGTCGGCCGCCAGCATCTCGTCGGCCCGCGCGATCGCCCCCTTCATGCCCTTGGCGGCCGGCGTCAGCTCGAGGTTGGCGCCGAGGTGGTGGAACAGCTTGCGCCGCTCGATGGACATCGATTCCGGCATCACGAGCGTGAGCTTGTAGCCCCGCGCCGCCGCAACGAAGGCGAGCCCGATGCCCGTGTTGCCGGAGGTCGGCTCGATCATGTGGCTGTCCGGCCCGAGCTTGCCCGCCGCCTCGAGCGCGTCGATCATCGAGACGCCGATGCGGTCCTTGACGCTCGAGAGCGGATTGAAGAACTCGAGCTTGAGGAGAACGGTCGCCCTCGCCCCGGCCCGCTCGGCAATGCGGTTGAGGCGCACCAGCGGCGTATTGCCGATCGTCTCGGCGATGTTGCCGTAGACCCGGCCATGTCCCCAATCGCTGCGGCCGGCGATGGTCTTGAATTCGAAGCTTTCGCTCATTGTATCGATCCTCTCGGCAATCCGGCCCCGCTGGCGCGGCGGCGATCGTCGAAGCTAGGCCCTTGCGCCGGCCGACACCATTGCCAGCGATGCGTGCCGGGCCCGAAGCGCGAAACGTCATCCCTCGCCGCCACCGCGCCGCCGAACGTCATTCCTGTCCCGTCGAGCCGAAGCCGCCGTCTCCGCGCGCGGTGCCATCGAGCGAGGCGACATCGACGTACGTTGCCTGCCACGTGCGCGCCAGCACGAGCTGGGCGACGCGCATGCCCCGGGTCACGGTGAACGGTCGTGGCCCGTGGTTGACGAGCAGGATGCCGAGTTCGCCGCGATAGTCGCTGTCGATGGTACCGGGTGCGTTGAGCACCGTCACCCCATGCTTGAGCGCGAGCCCCGAGCGCGGTCGCACCTGCACCTCGAAGCCCGATGGGATGGCCAGCCTGAGCCCGGTCGGCACGAGCGCCCATGCCCCCGGCACCAGCACCAGCGGCACGCCCTCCGGCACCGCCGCGCAAACATCGGCACCGGCCGCCCCGCTGGTTGCGAGCCGGGGCAATTCGAGCCCGGCGCCGTGCGGCTCGCGCACCACGGATACGACCACGGTTTCAGTCTCGCGTCCGCCACTCGGACCCGCCGCCGTTCCACTCAACTGCCGCCCTCCGTGCCCTCGTTCGCATCCCCTGACCCCGTGCCACCGTGCGCCGCACCAGCCCCTTCGAGGGCAAGGGCGATCCGGGCCACCAAGCGGCGCGCCACCTCGGACTTGCTTGCCTTCGGCCAGTCCTCGACACCATCAGCCGTGACGATGTGCACCGTGTTTTCGTCGCCACCCATCACGCCCCCGCCGCCTGACGGCACCGAGACGTCGTTGGCGACGATCCAGTCGCAGCCTTTCCTGGCGAGTTTCGCTCTCGCGTGCGCCACCACTTTTTCCGTCTCCGCCGCAAAGCCGACGACGAGGCCCGGCCGGCGCTTGCGGCGGCTGGCGATGGTGCGCAGGATGTCCGGGTTCTCCACGAGCGCCAGCGTCGGAACGCCGCCCGCCTCCTTCTTGAGCTTCTGGCCGGCCGCTCCCTCGACCCGCCAGTCCGCAACCGCGGCAGCGAAGATCGCGACGTCGGCCGGCAGAGTCGCCTCGACCGCCGCCAGCATCTCGCGCGCGCTCTCGACCGCGACGGTTGCAACGCCGGCGAGCGGCGAAAGGCCGGTCGGTCCCGAAACGAGTGTCACCCGTGCGCCCGCGTCGCGCGCCGCCGCCGCGATCGCATGGCCCTGCTTGCCGGAGGAGCGGTTGGCGAGATAGCGCACGGGGTCGATCGCCTCGTGCGTCGGCCCGGTCGTCACCAGCACGTGGCGACCCGCCAGGGGCCGACCGGCCGGCTCGGCGAGCATGCGATGGATCGCCGCGCGGATTTCGTCGGGCTCGGCCATCCGCCCGACCCCCGCCTCACCGCGCTCGGCCATTTCGCCGGCGTGCGGGCCGATGAAGGTGACGCCGTCGTCGATCAGTTGCGCGACGTTGCGCCTGGTTGCCGGATGCGACCACATCCGCGGGTTCATCGCGGGCGCAACGAGGATCGGCTTGTCCGAGGCCAGCATTACCGCGGTTGCGAGATCGTCGGCGAGCCCGTTCGCCATGCGCGCCATGAGATTGGCCGTCGCCGGCGCGACGACGACGAGATCGGCCTCGCGCGAGAGGCGGATGTGGCCGATCTCGCGCTCGTCATCGAGATCGAAGAGGTCGGTCAGAACGCGCTCGTTGCTGAGTGCGCCGACGGTGAGTGGCGTAACGAAGCGCTGCGCTGCCGCCGTCATCACCGTGCGGACCGCGATCCCGTCGTCCCGGAGCCGGCGGATCAACTCGAGGCACTTGTAGGCCGCGATGCCGCCGCCGATGACCAGGAGAACGCGCTTGGCCGTGCTCATGCTCGAACTCCAGGGCCCCTAGTGCGATGACCGAAAACTCCGCTGCATAATCTTCGGCTAGGTTGCGCGGCGGACATCTCGGTCTCGATCACGACACCAGCGCCGCGGTTCAACCTCTGATCTCGCCGCCGGTCGCTTTTTTCACTTCGGCGACGATTTTCCGCCCGATCGCTTCGATCGCCTCGTCGGTCAGGGTCTCGTTGCGCGGCTGCAGCGTCACCTCGATGGCGAGCGACTTGCGGCCCTCGCCGAGTGCCGCGCCCTCGAAGATGTCGAACACCGAGGCGCCCGTGATGAGCCCCTTGTCCGCGCCCATCACGGCCTTCAGCACGTCGCCGGCCGCCACATCCCGTGCCAGCACGAAGGCGAAGTCGCGCTTGACCGGCTGGAGCTGGGCCAGTTCGAGGCGCCCCTTCTCGCGCATTTTCCTCTTGAGACCCGGCAGGTCCTCGAGGCGCAGCTCGAAGGCGACCGCGGGCCCCGAAACGTCCAGTGCCTTGAGCGTTCGCGGATTGATTTCCCCGAATGATCCGAGGACGATTTTAGGCCCCATCTTGAGGACCGCCGACCGCCCGGGATGATACCACGCCGGCGCCTCGCGCACCGCTTGCGCTTTGCCCGCGTCGATGCCGAGCGCCTCGAGCAGCGCGATGAGGTCCGCCTTGGCGTCGTAGAGGTCGACCGGTGCGGCACTCTCGCGCCAGTGCCGCCCGCCACCGGTGAGCCGTGCGCCGCCGACCCTGACGCCGACGACCGCCGTGAACTGCTGATCCTCCCGGTCGCCCTCGTAGATCTGACCGACCTCAAACAGGGCGACGTCCGCGATCGCCCGGTCGCGATTGCGCTGCGCCCCGGTCAGCAGGCCCGCCAGCAGCGATGGCCGCATGGTCGAGAGTTCGCTCGAGATCGGGTTGGCGAGACGGAGCGTTTCCCCTCCGCCGCCGAAGTGTTCAGCTTCGGTCTGGGGAATGAACGACCAGGTGATCGCCTCGACCATGCCGCGCCCGGCGAGCACCCGCCGCGCCGCCCGGACCCGCCGCTGGCGCTCCGTCATGACGGGTCGCGCCACCCCGTCGTTGCCCTTCATCGGCGTCGAGACGACATTGTCGATACCGTGGATGCGGATGACCTCCTCGACGAGGTCGGCCGTCCCCTCGATGTCGGGGCGCCAGCCCGGAGGCGAAACATCGAGCGCGGTGCCTTTGCCGGAGATGCCAAAGCCGAGAGACTTGAGGATCGTTTTGATCTCCGCGTCCGCGAGAGCGATTCCCGTGAGGCGCGCGACCTCGGCCGGATCGAAGCGGATGGCCGGGGCCGGTTGCGGCGCGCGACCCGCGACCGCCACCTCACTCGGCTCCCCCCCACAGAGGTCCATCACCATCCGGGTCGCGATCTCGACGCCGGGCACCGCCGACTGCGGATCGACGCCGCGCTCGAAGCGCGCCCGGGCATCGGAATGGATGGAAAGCGCGCGCCCCGTCGCCGCCGTGCGCACGCGGTCGAACAGCGCCGATTCGATGAGCACGTCGACGGTGCCCTCGGTCACCCCGGTGCTCTCGCCACCCATGATGCCGCCGAGTCCGAGTGCGCCGCTTTCGTCGCCAATGACCGTCATGCCCGGCTTGATCGCGTAGGTCTTGCCGTCGAGCGCGAGGAAGCTTTCACCTGCCTTGCCGAGGCGCGCGCGCACCGCGCCATCGAGCTTTGCGACGTCGTAGACGTGCAATGGCCGCGCGCGGTCGTACGAGACGTAATTGGTGATGTCGACGAGGGCATTGATCGGCCTGAGCCCGACCGCCCGCAGACGCTTCTGCAGCCAGGCGGGTGAGGGTCCGTTCTTGACGCCACGGATCACGCGGCCCGCGAACATCGGGCAGGCGTCCGCCACCTCACTGGCGAGATCGAGCCGGATCTCGACCGGGCAAGGAAAGCGCCCCTTGGCGCCCTCCGAGATGGCCTTTGCGTAAGGGTCCTTCTTGAGCGTGCCGAGGCCGGCCGCCGCCAGATCGCGCGCGATGCCCCGGACCCCGAGGGCATCCGGGCGGTTCGCCGTCACCGCGACATCGAAGACCGGATCGTCGAGCCCGACCACCTCGACGAAGCGCTCGCCGACCCGCGACGCCAGTTGCGGCTCGAGGTCGATGATGCCGTCGTGCTCGTCGGAGAGTTTCAGCTCGCGCTCCGAGCACAGCATGCCCGAGGAATCGACGCCGCGAATGCGCGCCTTCTTCAAGAGCAGATCGGTGCCCGGCACATAGGTGCCCTCGGGCGCGAAAACGCCGACCATGCCGGTGCGCGCATTTGGCGCGCCGCACACCACCTGGATCGGCGCCTTGCCGCCGAAGTCCACCTGACAGACCCGCAGCCGATCCGCGTCGGGGTGGGGCTTGGCCTCCAGCACCCGCGCGATCACGAAAGCGCCGAGGTCCTTGGCCGGGTTCTCGATGCCTTCGACTTCGAGCCCGATGCGGTCCAGGGTCGCGGCGATTTCCGCGACCGACGCGCTCGTCTCGAGGTGGTCCCTGAGCCAGGAGAGCGTGAATTTCATGTGTGCGAGCCTTTATCGTCGGCGCCGAACGGGCGCGCTGTCGCCGGCTTTGTGCAACCCCTGGGCGCCCGAGACAAGAGGTGCCTTCGCTCTCGCCTGGCCCGCCCGCCGGCCCTAGCCCTCGCGCTCGTCCGCCTCTCGCGCGGCAATGCGCAGCAGACCCGTTTCATGCTCGCGCTTTGCCACCGCGATCTTGCGCCAGATCCATGCGAACGAGATGAGGATGCGAAGGAGTGTCAGGGCGTAGAACATGCGAAAGACGAACGCATAGAGGACGAACCAGGTGCTGGATCGGTTCATCGAGAGCGGCGAGAGGCTGAACTCGAAGTGCTCCATCCAGTCGAAGAACGCGCCGCGCGCGACGAGATCGAAGGCGAAAAGCATGATGCCGAAGAGGCTCGCGCGACCCTCCGCGAATAGCACCCGACCGTCCACTGCTTGCAGCATGTAGACGCTGATGCTGAAGACCAGGAAGAAGAACAGCATCAGAACGCCGAAGCCGCGATAGTAGAGCAGCACGCGCTTCAGTACGTTCGCCGAGAAGCTGTAGTCGATGAGCTGCTCGATGTCGCCGTACTTGCGGTCGTGAAAGAAGATGACCGAGACCGCAGCCACGATCATCCCTGCTGAATTGGCGAGCGCGAACCAGACGGCGAAGGTCATCGGCGCAACCGTTCGACAGGAGCCCCTCCGGCTAGCGAGAAAGCCCGCCGGCCAGCGTCGGCACATCGTGACCCAGGAGGCCGAAATGCCGGAGCCAGCGCAGATCGGCCGAGAACATGTCCCTGAGGTCGGGGATGCCGTATTTGAGCATGGCGATGCGGTCGATGCCCATGCCGAAGGCGAAGCCCTGATAGCGTGCCGGATCGTAGCCGACCGCCCTCAGCACGTTCGGATGCACCATGCCGCAACCGAGGATCTCGAGCCACTCACCCGGCTTGCCGACCGCCGCCTTGTCGATGTCGACCTCCATGGAAGGCTCCGTGAAGGGAAAGTGCGAGGCGCGGAAACGCATTTTGACTTCGTCGACCTCGAAGAAGGCCTTGCAGAATTCCTCGAGGCACCACTTGAGGTGACCCATGTGGGTCTCCTCGTCGATCACGAGGCCCTCGATCTGGTGGAACATCGGCGTGTGCGTCTGGTCGCTGTCGGAGCGATAGACGCGTCCGGGGGCGATGATCCGCACGGGCGGCTCCTGCGCCTGCATCGTCCGGATCTGCACGGGGCTGGTATGCGTTCGCAGCAGCTTGCGCGAGCCGTCGGCCGCGGCTGGAAAATAGAACGTGTCCATGTCCTGACGGGCCGGATGCCAGTCGGGCATGTTGAGTTTGTCGAAATTCAGCTCTTCGCTCTCGATGTCGGGGCCCTCGGCAACCGAGAAGCCCATGGCGGCGAAGATCTCCGTGATCTCGTCCCACACCTGGCTGATCGGGTGGATGCGACCGAGCGCCTCGGGCCCGGAGCGCACTGGCAAGGACACGTCCGCGCGCTCGCTGGCGAGCCGCGCCTCGAGTTCGGCCTCCCCGAGAGCGTCTCGCCGGCTGGTGATCGCCTCGGCGACCCGATCCTTGAGGGCGTTGAGGGCCTGGCCCACCTGCCGGCGCTCGTCGGGCGATAGTGAACCGAGGCCCTTCATCAGGTCGCTGATGCGCCCCTTCTTGCCGAGTGCGGAAATGCGCACGGCCTCGAGCGCCTCGAGCGTAGCGGCGGCCGCGACCTCGGCGGTGAGGCTCTCGGCAAGGGCCTCGAGCTTGTCGTCCTCGAGCGTGCTCATGGCTTGCTCCCGCTGGCTTTGAGGGCTCGCGCCCGGTTCACCGGCTGTGACAAGAGGCCCGGCCAGTCGGCCGCGGCAGGATGGGCCCCCGGCCGCGGTCCGTGGTCCAGCCGTGAACGTCGCTCCGCCGAGCGGCGGCGCGCGTTCCGCGGGACCCTGCGCGGTCCGGCGCCGGCCAAACGATCAGGCCGCGGCGGAGCTGCCTGCCGCCGCCTGCGCCTGCTTGACCAGAGCCGCGAACGCGTCCGGCTGGTGCACGGCGAGATCCGCCAGCACCTTGCGGTCGACGGCGATTCCAGCCTTGTTGAGGCCGTCGATGAACCGGCCGTAGGTCAAGCCGAGTTCACGGGTGGCCGCGTTGATGCGCTGAATCCAGAGGGCGCGGAAATTGCGCTTCTTGGTGCGCCGGTCACGATAGGCGTACTGGCCGGCCTTCTCGACCGCCTGATTGGCGGTGCGGAAGGTGTTCTTGCGCCGGCCGTAATAGCCCTTGGCGGCCTTGATGACTTTGCGATGGCGGGCGTGCGTTGTGACGCCGCGTTTCACGCGCGACATGGCTTTGCTCCTTCGAGATGAATTCCGGCGATCGCTCGCCTGGCGGGTCGGATCCGGCTGCGGCCGTCAGCGGTTGTAAGGCATGTATTTCTTGACGATCCGCGCATCCGGATCGCTCAGAACCATCATGCCTCGGGCATCGCGGATGAATTTGTTGGTCCGCTTGATCATGCCGTGCCGCTTGCCGGCCGCAGCGACGCGCACCTTGCCCGTCGCGGTCATCTTGAAGCGCTTTTTCGCGCCGCTCTTGGTCTTGAGCTTGGGCATTTTGCTTCTACTCCGTTGGATCGAGGGGCGGCTGGCGACCCAGTGGCCGCGACCGCAAAGCATTGCGAGCCGACACGGCATGCCCCGCCGGTCGGCTCCAGCCGCCGTGTATAATTCAACTGGTCGCCGGCTTCAACGGCCAAAGCGCCGTCGCAAGGCACATTCAGAGCCCCGATCGCACCCTCAATCGGCCGGGCTTGGCGACGATCGGTCGGTTGTTCTGACGCTCGCGCAAGAGAATGTAGAGACCCGAGCCGACCAGCAGGGTCATCCCGGCGAGCGTCCAGAGATCGGGCCACTCCCGCCAGATGAGCGCGCCCCAGAGCACCGCCCAGGCGAGACCCGTGTATTCGAATGCCGCCACCACGCTCGCCTCGCCTCGCGCATAGGCCTTGGCGAGGAACACCATGCCGACCGCCGAGATGATACCCGTCGAGAGCATCATCAGGAGGTGGTCGAGCGGCGGCCAGACCCAGGCCCGCGTCATGAACTCCAGGCTCGGATGGCTGGTATCGGCCATGCTGCCGTCGCCGAAGGCGATCCCGAGCGCGGCCCCGAGGATGATGTAGGCCGGGCTGGCGTAGACCGCCATGAGGGTGCTGGAATCCTCGCGTCCGAGGAAGCGCGCCATGAGTTGGGCTCCGGCATAAGCCATTGCCGCGACCACCGCAAAGAGCGCGGCCGGCTCGAAGGCACCTGCGCCGGGCCGCATCATGACGAGGACGCCAGCGAAGCCGACGAGAACCCCGAACCATCGGCGCACGCCGACCGGCTCGCGCAGCAATACCGAGGCGAAGATGGTGATGAAGATCGGCGCGGCGAACGCGATCGTGACGGCTTCGGCAAGGGGCATTGCCGCGATAGCCAGATAGTAAGTGGTGTAGGCCGTCAGCATCATCAGCGAGCGCACGAAGTGCAACAGCGGCCGGCGTGTGCTCAGCCTGCGGTCATTTGCGAAGTAGAGCGCAAAGACGATGAGGAGCGGGGCTTGGACCAACGACCTGAGGAGAATGATCTGCCCGACGGGATAGGCCCCGCTCAAGTGCTTGATGACGACGTCCTGCAATGAAAAGGTGGCGATGCCGATCATCAGGTAACCGACTGCCGCGACGTTGGCCCGGCCCTGCTCGGCATGCCGCTTGCCATCGTCCTGGCTGGTGGTGCTCACCTGGGGGGCGGCGGGAGGTGGCTGTGCGCCGGCGCCGCCTGATGTCGCTCTGGCGTCCATCCGCCCCATCCCGATCCAAATCCAACAAAATCGACGTCAGCCCTCTCGCGCCGCGGCGGTCAAGTGGGATGTGAGCATGGCAGATGTCTGACGCCGGGCCTTGCAGGGCGTTGATCCTGCACAGTCCGTTGTGCTGCGAGAGCGATGGCTCCGGCGGTGCCGAAGCGAAAAAGCAAAGGAGCGCCGAGAGGCGCTCCTCGAATTCGTTCGCCCGTATGGTCCGACCGCAAAATCTTCGGCCGGTCGACCTCGGTGCGGTCAGCGCGGCGCCAGCACCATGATCATCTGCCGGCCCTCGAGACGAGGCTCCGACTCGACCTTGGCGCTCTCGCCGAGTTCGTCACGAACCCGGGCGAGCAACTCCATGCCGAGGTTCTGATGCGCCATTTCGCGCCCTCGAAAGCGCAAGGTGACCTTGACCTTGTCCCCGTCCTCGAAGAAGCGCCGGATGTTACGCATCTTGACTTCGTAGTCGTGCGTATCGATGTTCGGACGCATCTTGATTTCTTTTATCTCGACGATCTTTTGCTTCTTCTTGGCTTCGGAAGCCTTCTTCTGGCTTTGATACTTGAATTTTCCGAAGTCCATGATCTTGCAGACCGGCGGGGTCGAATTGGGAGCAATCTCCACCAGATCGAGCCCCGCATCCATGGCACGTTGCAGCGCGGCATCCGTCGCAACGACGCCGACGTTCTGTCCGGTGTCGTCAATCAGCTGCACTTCGCGTGTGCGGATCGAGTCGTTGATACGTGGGCCGTCGGTCTCCCGCTCGGGCTTCATCGGTTTTGGGCGGCGAATTGCTCGGTCTCCTCTGCTGTTTCCTCCACTGCGCTGCCGCGGAACTCGTCGTTGCACCCTGTGCGGCCCGACGCCGCGATCGCGCAGCCGGTAGCGGCCGATCGCATCGGCTGGCCACCGCGCCGACCATGATACTCGCCCGACGCCATTCCTGACAAGGCGAGTGCTGAGGGTTCGACCTCCTGGGGATAGTCTGTGCCCGCCGCGCATCGAGCATTTGCCCGGTTCGTGATGGCGGGCAGCTGGAGGCGTGGCGCCGTGCGTGGCCCGAGCACTGTCGTTGGGGGCGGCACCAGTGGGTGATCAGCTCCCGACGCTCCGTTCGATCCCGGCCGCGAAACCGGCGGCGAGGCGGCTTGCGATCAGCCGGTCGTAGACCTCGAGGGTCGCCACCTGCATGGCGCGAACCGAGAAGCGTGCCGCGACATGCACCCGCGCCCGTTGTCCCATGGCCGCCCGCTCGTCGGCATCGAGCTCGAGGGCCGCCAGGATCGCGGTCGCGAGCCGGTCGGGCGCGAGCGGCGGCACCAGCCAGCCCGTTGCTTCCGCGCTCGACGTCGAGCCGGACCGCACGGTTTCCGGCGGAGCCCCGATGTTGGTCGAGATCACGGGTGTGCCCATGGCCTGCGCTTCGACCGCTGCCCGCCCGAAGGCTTCCGGCTCGTTGGAGGCGACCACCGCGACGTGCGCGAGCGCGAAAGCGGCCGGCATGTCGGTGCAATGCCCGACGAGGAGGATGCGGCCCTCGAGGCCCTCATCGCGGATCATACGTTCGATTTCGGCCCGATAGCTGTCGCGACCCTGTGCGTCGCCGGCCATGATCGCCACGCAGTCCGGCGCGAGTTCGCCGCGTTTCGACAGCAGCCCGAGCGCGGAGACGACTTCGCGATGCCCCTTCCAGCCCGTCAGCCGGGCGGCCTGCAGGATGACCCTCTCGCCACCGACCAGCCCCCATGCGCGCGCGAGTGCCGTGACTCGCGCGCGGTCCACCGCGCTCGGATCGAAGCGCTCGAGATCGACGCCGCGATGGATGACCGTGATGCGTTCGCGCTCGGTGCCGTAGCGCCGCCGCACAAGATCGGCCGTGTAGTTCGAATTGGCGATCACCACGTCGCCTCGGGCCATCACGCTGTTGTAGAGCCGTTTCAGCGGGCCGTTCTCGCCATAGGCGCCGTGGTAGGTCGTCACCAGTGGCACGCCGGCACGCCGCGCCGCCCAGAGCGCGCTCCAGGCCGGAGCGCGGCTGCGCGCGTGCAACAAGGCGACGCCCCGATCGGCGACGAGGCGCGTCAGGGCACTCGCATTACGCCTCAGCATCCATGGGTTCTTGGTGGCGACCGCGAGCCGGATCAATTCGCCCCCGGCGTCGCGCACGTTCTGTTCGAGCCGCCCGCCCTCGCTGACGACCAGTGCCTGCGCGCCCGCGCGTGTCAAAGCGTCGGTGATTTCGATTGCCGAAAGCTCCGCCCCGCCAGTATCGAGGCGCGGAATGATCTGCATGACCGTGATGGGTTTCTTGTTCACTTGGCTCGTCGACCTTTCGGGTGGTGGCCATGCAGGTGGCCGCGGGTGTCGCGGGCACGCGAGAAGCGAGAAGTAGAATGGTCGAAGCGAGCCCGCAATTCCTCGAACTTGCAGGCCGCCCCGGTGGGCCGGTCCGTCGCATCGCCTACCGCGTCCAGTCGGGCAGCGAAGCTCGCCCCGGTCTCGTCTGGATCAATGGCTTTCGCTCGGTCATGACCTCGACCAAGGTGACCGCGCTCGCCGCCTGGGCACGCACGAACGACGTCGGGCTGACGCGGTTCGATGTCTCAGGCGTCGGCGAATCCCCGGGTGAATTCCTGAACGCGACGATCGGCGACTGGCTGGACGAACTCGTTGCGGTCGTCCGCGAGCTGACCAGCGGGCCGCAGGTCCTGGTCGGCTCGAGCATGGGTGGCTGGCTGGCGCTGCTCGCCGTCCGCCGGCTGCGCGCGCATGCTCCCGCGATCGCCGCCCGCATTCGCGGCCTCGTGCTGATCGCACCGGCCTGGGACATGACCGAGCGCCTGATGTGGTCGCGCTTTCCGGCCGAGACTCGCGAAACGCTGCGCGCCGAAGGCGTCTGGTACCGCCCATCGGCCTATGACGATGGCCCCTATCCGCTCGCGTTGCGCCTCATCGAGGAGGGCCGCGATCATCTCATCGCCGGTCGCCCGTTCGTCGCCGGCTGCCCTGTCCGCGTCATCCATGGCATGCGCGATCCCGATGTGCCCTGGCAGGGCTCGCTGGAGTTGGCGGATCTGCTCGCCGACGAGGACGTTCAACTCACGCTCATCAAGGATGGCGAGCACCGTCTCTCGCGACCGCGCGACATAGCCCTTATGCTCGAGGTCATCGCCGGACTGATCGAACCGACCGCGACCCCCGCGCCCGGCCCCTGACGCGGCCGACCGAGCCGCGCTGGCCAGCTCTTCGAGGTGTGGCTCAGCCGCCATTCCCGCCGGCTTGCTCCGCCGCCCAGACCGCCCGCAGCCCCTCGCGATAGGTCGGATAGGCGAGTTCGACCCCCAGGACCGACTTGATCCGCTGGTTCCGCACCCGCTTGCATTCGCCATAGAAGGTGCGCGCCATTTCCGAGAGCTCGGCCTCTTCGAACGGCACCGCCGGCGGCAGCGCGAGCCCGGCGAGCGCGGCGGCGAAGGCCATCACCTCCTGTGGTGCCGCCGGCTCGTCGTCGGTCACGTTGAAGATCGACACCGGGCTTTGCGACGCCATGCCGGCCAGCACGGTTCGCGCGATGTCATCGGCGTGGATCCGGTTGAAGACCTGACCCTTCTTGATGACGAGGCGTTCGCGGCCGCGCCTCAGGCTCTCGATGACGTTGCGGCCGGGCCCGTAGATGCCGGCGAGACGAAAGACCTGGACACGGCAGCCCATTGCTGCGCCGAAATCGAGCCACGCCCGCTCGGCCCGCACCCGCCGGGCACTGCGTTCCGAGGACGGCACCAGTTCGGCCTCCTCGTCGATCCACGCGCCGCCGCGGTCCCCATAGACACCGATGGTCGAGAGATAGCCGATCCACTCGAGCTTCGGCAGCGCCCGGATCGCATCGGCCATGGTGGCGAGCACGGGATCGTCGGGCCCTTCGAGCCCGGGACTCGCCTTGCGCGGATCGGTCGGTGGCACCGAGACGAGCAGATGCGTGATCGAGGGATCGAGCGGCAGGGCACCCGTCCGCCCCGGCTCGAAGACGACCCCCTCGGCCCCCATCGCGCGGATGCGCCCGGTCCCTTCCTCGCTGCGTGAGGTCCCAGTGACGTGCATGCCCGCCGTCATGGCCGCCCGTGCCACGGCTCGCGCCGAAAAGCCGAGCCCGAAAATGAAGAGATGCTGCAAGGCTCGTTGCCCCTCGTGATCGTGCTTGGCGGGCCGGCGCGTCCTCAAGTCGGCGTTGCGCCGGCCCGACCGGCGAGCGCCCGGCGCCAGGCCGCGCGAACCTCCTCGTCCGCTTCGACCGTCATACGTCGCTCCGCCTCGTGCCCGATCTCTGTGCTTTCCGCAATCCGTCCGAGCGCCCAGACCGCCGCGCCGCGAACGACGGGGGAGGTATCGTCGAGCCGGCCTCGCACGGCCTCGAGGAGATCGCGCCGCCCGCTGTTGCCGGCCGCGATGAGCGCGTTCCTGACGAGCCCGGCCCGCCCAGCTCGTTTCACCGGGCTTCCCTGGAACCGTTCCTGGAAGTCCGCCTCGTCGAGCATGATGAGCGCCACGAGCGCCGGCTCCGTCAGCCCCGCGCGTGCATGGAATCGCACCTCGCGCGCCGCCTCGGCGAATTTGTTCCAGGGGCAGACCGCGAGACAGTCGTCGCATCCGAAGACGCGGTTTCCGATCCCCTCGCGCAGCTCGAGCGGAATGTGCCCGCGATGCTCGATGGTGAGATAGGAAACGCAGCGCCGCGCATCGAGCTGGTAGGGGGCTGGAAAGGCGCCGGTCGGGCAGATGTCGAGGCAGCGCCTGCAGCGTCCGCAATGGTCGCGTTCGGGTTCGCTCGCATCGATCTCCGCCGTCGTCAGGATCATGCCGAGGAACAGCCAGGAGCCGTGCCGGCGCGAGACGAGGTTGGTGTGTTTGCCCTGCCAGCCGAGACCGGCCGCCGCCGCCAGCGGCTTTTCCATGAGCGGAGCGGTATCGACGAACACCTTGACCTCGGCACCGGTGCGCTGTGCCAGCCAGCCCGCCAGCCGCTTGAGGGCCTTCTTGAGCACCACGTGGTAGTCCTTGCCCTGCGCGTAGCACGAGATGGCGCCCACTTCGGGTCGCGCCAGCGCTTCGAGGGGATCGCGGCCGGGCGCATAGCTCATGGCACAGGCGATGACGCTTCGCGCCTCGGGCCAGAGCGCGCGCGGATCGCGTCGGCGCTCGGCAGTGGTTGCCATCCACGCCATTTCGCCGTGCCGACCAAGTTCGAGGAAGCTGTCGAGCCGTTCGCCAGCCAGCCCGCTCGATGCCGGCGACGTCACGCCGATAGCATCGAAACCGATTTCGCGCGCCACTTCGCGTAGCGCCTCGATCAGCCGTTCCGGTTTGCCCGCGCTCTCAGAAATCGGGGTCACCATAGTGGCGCGGAGGCGGTGCCGCACCCGGCACGCGCTCGGCGAGGATGCGCCGCATGGAGGGGCGCGACTTGAGCCTCGCATACCAGTCCTGCATGGGGGCATGCGCCGCCCAGTCGATTTCGTTGAGGTAGTCCGCCACCGAGACGTGCGCGGCCGCCGCGAGATCGGCAAAGCTCAGCGCATCGCCCGCGAGCCACTGCCGGTCGCCCAGCAGGAAATCGATGTAACCGAGACTGTAGCCGAGGTTCTGGCGGACGGCCCGCATGGTTTCGACGTCCGGCGCCTCCCCGAACCCGGAACGGAACCGCTTGTAGAGCTTTTCCTCGAGCAGGTGGCGCGTCGCCTCGTCGTTCGTCTTGCGGTGGAACCAGTCGACCAGTTGCCGGCATTCGGCCCGCTCGATGCCCGAGCCCGGAAACAGCGGCACCGGACCACCGTCGACCGGGTGACGCGGCAGCGTATCGCCGAGGTATTCCGAGATCGCATAGGCGCCGACGAGGATCGTTCCCTGGCCCTGGTCCAAGCGCAGCACCGGGAGATTGCCAGCCGGGTTGATGGCGAGGAACGCGGGACGCCATTCCCAGGGCCGCTCCTCGATGAGGTCGACTGCGATCTGCAACTCGTCGAGCGCCAGCCGGATCGAGCGCGAGAACGGGCACAATCGGTAATGGTGCAACTCGTGCATCTCGGGGCCCGGAGCGCTTCGCCAACGACGTGGCCGATTGACCACTTCGATTGTGGCACGATTCGGATATAGATCGCCGTCCGCGCGGCCGTTCCGATCCGTCACAATGCCATGATATCGCGTCTGCCGTCGGCGCTTGCGGTCCGATCGAACCGTGCCCTACGCCAGCCGGGCGTCCGTTGCAGCCAAAGTGACCAGGAATCCAGCCCCCATGTCCCTCGAGCAAATCATCATCATCGCGCTCATCCAGGGCATTACCGAGTTCCTGCCGATTTCTTCCTCCGGCCATTTGCTTCTACTGCCGGCGCTGACGGGGTGGGGCGATCAGGGGCTCGTCACCGATGTCATGGTTCACGTTGGCTCGCTCTTTGCCGTTATCGTCTATTTCTGGCGCGACATACTGAAGTTGCTGGCCGGAGGGCTCGACCTCCTGCGCCTGCGCATGACGCCCTATGGCGCCATCGCGCTCTACATCCTGGTCGCCACGGTTCCGGCGGTCGCTTTCGGCCTTTATCTCAAGGACGCCGGCTATGCCGACTTCTTTCGTTCCGGGAGCGTCGCCATCCAGATCGTTGGCTGGAATGCCATCATCTGGGGGGTGCTCATGTACCTCGCCGACCGCTTCGGCCCGCAATTGCGCGTCATGGAGGATATGCGGATCGCCCCGGCTCTCCTCATCGGCCTGGCCCAGGCGATGGCCCTCATTCCCGGCACCAGCCGCTCCGGAGCGACCATGACGGCTGCCCGCGCGCTCGGCTTCACCCGCGCCGAGGCGGCCCGCTTTTCCTTCCTGCTGGGAATCCCCGCGATTGCCGGTGCAGGGCTCTTTACCGGCATCGAGGCCATGGAGGTTGGGGCTGGCATCCCGGCCGATGCGATCCTCGCCGGTGTCTTGACGTTCTTTTCGGCGCTGGCGGCGATCGCCTTCCTGATGGCGCTCGTCAAGCGTATCAGCTTCCTGCCGTTCGTGCTCTACCGCATCGCCCTCGGCGTGCTGCTGTTGTCGCTCGCCTATGGGGGTTGGCTCACCGCCTGAAGTCGCACGTGGCCGGACGTCCCGACCGGCTCAGGCGCGGTAGCGCGCGAACTGCCCCTTGGGATGGAAGCGCTCGAGATACTCCGGAACCACGGTCTCGATGGCCATAGGCTTGTCGATGCCGAGCCCAGCGAGTGTGCGCCCTTGTGCGAGCGCGTCCGCGCTGACGACGTTGTCGACGGCGAGCAGGCGGACCTGATCCCTGGTGATCGGCGGATTCGGCAGCAGCGACAGCGCCGCCGCTTTCAGCCGCGCGAGCCAGAACGGCACGTTCATCAGCATGCGCTCGCGCCCCGAGTAGGCGAGCACCCGTTCCATGAGCTGGCGAAAGCTGAGGATCTCCGGCCCGCCGATCTCGTAGATCGCGCCCGCCTCTGCCCGACCACCGATGGCGCGGGCAACGGCCAGGGCGAGATCAACGACGTAGACCGGCTGGAAGCGCGTCTTGCCGCCCCCGATCAGCGGCAGCATCGGCGCCAGCCGCGCCATCGCCGCGAACCGGTTGAAGAAATCGTCCTCCGGCCCGAACACGATCGAGGGCCGCAAGATGATGGCGCTCGGCACGAGATCGAGCACCGCTCGCTCGGCCTCCGCCTTGCTGCGTGCGTAGTCGGAGGGGGACGCCGGGTCCGCGCCGATCGCCGAGATGTGAACGAGCCGCTCGATGCCACGATCACGTGTGGCGCTCGCCACGGCGCGGGCTCCCTCGACGTGCACGCTTTGGAAGCTCTGGTCGCCCCGTTCGTTCAGGATGGCGACGAGATTGACGACGGCTCTCGCCCCGGCGACGGCGCGCGCGACACTCTCGGGAAAGCGCACATTGGCTTGGACGGCGTGGATCTGGCCGGGTGTGCCCATGGGTTGGAGATGGCCAGCGAGGTCCGGTCGGCGCACGGCGACGCGAACCCGGTAGCCCCCCCTCGCCAACGCCCGCACCACATGCCGCCCGACGAACCCCGAGCCGCCGAAAACCGTGACCAGATCACCTTGCTGCATTCGACCTTGCCCACCCTGGCTGCGTCCGGCGCACCGCCCGCGGCGCCTCGCCTTCGAGATATACATCCGGGCCGGCAAAGTGAAGCATCACCGCCCGACGCTATCGGCTCGGGTGCATACCGCGGGCGAGCCCGCCCGTATTCGCACGCCCCGCCACGATCCAGAATTGACTTTCGCTCGGCTCCCGACTAACCCAGCCGCTCGTGCCCAGGTGGCGGAATTGGTAGACGCGCTGGCTTCAGGTGCCAGTTGCCGCAAGGCAGTGGAAGTTCGAGTCTTCTCCTGGGCACCAAGTGTCGGCGTGGAACCGGCTGGTGCCGGCCGATGCCGCGTCGGCCCGCTGCAATTGGGGGTTCCGCCCTCCTGTGATGGGCGGCTGGCGTACACCGCACCCCGCGATGGACCTTCCAGAAGGCGAGGCGCGATGACGGCCCGGGTTTACAAGCACGACCTTCCCGAGCACGTGACCTTTGCGGGTGCCGTCGCCATCGACACCGAGACGATGGGCCTCGTCCCGGCGCGGGACCGCCTCTGCCTGGTCCAGCTTTCGGGCGGCGATGGGCGGGCCATCGCGGTGCAGATCGCCCGCGGTCAGAGCGAGGCGCCGAGGCTCGCGGCTCTGCTGGCCGATCCCTCCATCACCAAGATCTTCCATTTCGCCCGCTTCGACATGGCGATCCTCTATCGCACGTTCGGTGTCATGCCGGCCCCGGTCTATTGCACCAAGATTGCTTCGCGCCTCGCGCGCACCTACACCGATCGCCACGGCCTCAAGGATCTCGCTCGCGAGCTGCTCGATGTCGACATGTCGAAGGTCCAGCAGAGTTCGGACTGGGGGCGCGACGACCTCAGCGACGAACAGCGCGCCTATGCGGCAACCGACGTGCTCCATCTGCACGCCCTTCGTGAACGGCTCGACGCGATGCTCGAGCGCGAGCAGCGCGCGGCGCTCGCCGAGGCGTGCTTCGGTTTCCTCGCGACCCGCGTCGAACTCGACCTCGCTGGCTGGCCGGGTGAGGATATTTTCGCCCACTGATTTGGTAGTGGGCGGCCCCCGGAGTGGCTTTCGCGGTTGCCGGGCGCGATCCAAATTCGGACCAAGTGCCCGGGCATAGAAGTCCGGTCGATTCCTTTTCGGGCTGCTCGGTGATGACCATTTCGGCGACAATGGAGCGACGCTGGCCGGGGCGTCGCCCGTTCAGCGGTCGCGGCGATGGGCCTTTGCCGCCCGCGCCCGATAGGCTTACCGTGGCGCTGGCTGCAGCGCACCGTCATTCGCGCCTCGTCCACGTGCTGCGCCGTGCCCTGCCCGGCGTCGCCGTGCTCGCCTTCCTCAGTTACTTCGCATTCGCGAGCCTGGGCTTCACCAGCGGCAACCTCACGGCACGAATAGCCGGCGTGCAGCTCAGTAGCGACCGTCTGACGATGATCAATCCGCAACTCGAGGGCGTCACGGACGAAGGGGGCAGCTACACCGTGCGCGCCGAGCGCGCCATCCAGAACCTCGCCGTGCCCGACGTCATCGAACTCGAGCGGATCGATGCGCGGATGACCGAGGCGGACGGCGGCTGGATGACGCTGCAGGCGACGGCCGGCACCTTCAATACCAAGAAGGAGCGCCTCGACATGCGCGACGGGATCACGATCGGCAACGACGAGGGCATGCGCGGCACGATGGAACGGGCCGAAGTGCTGATGCGCTTCGAAATGGTCAGGACCGACCGGCCCGTGCACTTCGAAATGTTGAACGGGGACGTAGCCGCTCAGAGAATGACGATTCGGGGAAAAGACCGTACGATCAGTTTTCTCGGACGCGTCAAGGTGAACATCCGCAAGCGTCCGGAGGCGAGCCCGACCGGCGCCGCGCCCGCGGCGGCCGCTGTGGTGTCGACGAACGGAGGCTGAGAATGTTCTTTGAGCCGAGCGCCAGGAACGCCGGTCCGCATTGCTGCGACAGGGCGCGCAGGAACCGTGGCAGGTCATTCGGAGCGGAGCGGGGGCGGCTGCCGGCTGTCTTGGCCCTTGCCGCCGCTCTCGTACTGGCTGTCGCCCCGGCCGCTGCCCAGCAGCTCGCCAACAGTTTCGGCGGGTTCGCCGCAGACCAGAACGCGCCGATCGCCATCGAGGCGAACCGGCTCGACGTGAACGACGCCGCCAAGACCGCCGTCTTCACGGGCAACGTGCTGGCCAAGCAGGGTGAATTCTCGATCCGCTCGAGCACGCTCACGGTGTACTATTCGGACCAGCCGAGCCCAGGCGCCGGTCAGGTCGCCACCGCCGGTCCGGCCGCCGGCACGAACGTCACCCGCATCGTGGCCAGTGGCAAGGTTCTCGTCTCGAACGGGCCGGACAACACGGCCACGGGTGACGAGGCCGATTTCGACGTCGCCGCCCAGAAGATCGTGATCTCCGGCGACGTGGTTCTCAGCCAGGCGACCAACGTCCTGCGTGGCAAATCACTCGAGATCGACCTCGTCAGTGGCCTCAGCCAGCTCAAGGGTGGTCGGATCAGCGGCCTCTTTACGCGAACCAGCAAGCCGGCCGGTCAAACCAGCGGGGCGACGGGTGGGCAATAGCGGTTCGGGTCAGTCCTGGTCGGGGCGCTTCAAGGGATTAGGCCGCGTCCTTTCGGCGGCCGGCCGCGAGCGGGAGGGGCGTCGGAACGCGCCAGACGCGCCCGCGACCGGCTCCTCGAACGCGTACGCTCCGCCCCGGCTCGATGGCAGCGTGCGCGCGCACGCTCCGGCGCCCGTCCGCCCGCCGCAGCTGGCGCGCGGCGGCGCCATGGTGCAGGCTCCTCAGGCCCGCCGCGAGGCAACGGCCGCCAACCAAATGACCCGACCGGTCGCGGGCGAGGGTTGGCTGACCGTGCAGGACGTCAAGAAGGCCTATAAGCGCCGCCAGGTCGTGCAAGGCGTCAGCATCGACGTCGGGCGCGGCGAGTCGGTAGGGCTGCTCGGCCCCAATGGCGCGGGCAAGACGACTGTCTTCTACATGCCCACCGGCCTCGTTTCCCCGGACGAGGGAAGCGTGCTGATCGACGGTCAGGACATCACCCGCTACCCGATGTACCGTCGCGCCCGCCTCGGCATCGGCTATCTGCCGCAGGAAGCCTCCATCTTCCGGGGGCTCACCGTCGAAGAGAACATCATGGCGGTGCTCGAGATCGCCGAGCCGGATCGCCGCCGCCGCGCCGAGCGGCTCGAACAACTGCTCGCCGAATTCAAGATCGAAGCCCGCCGAAAGAGCCCGTCGATCGCCCTGTCCGGCGGCGAGCGCAGGCGTTGCGAGATCGCCCGCGCCCTCGCGTCCAATCCGTCCTTCATGCTTCTGGACGAACCATTCGCCGGCATCGACCCGATCGCCATCGGCGACATCCGCTCTCTCGTGCGCCAATTGACCGGGCGCGGCATCGGCGTTCTGATAACCGACCACAACGTTCGTGAGACGCTCGAACTCATCGACCGCGCCTACATCATCCACGAGGGTCGCGTGCTGGCCGCCGGCACCCCCGATGAAATCGTGAGTAATCCCGATGTCCGTCGGGTCTATCTCGGCGACATGTTCGATTAAGGCTCGCGAAAGCCTACTCCTGTATGCCTCATCGGCGTGGGGACGGTGAAGGTACCGAGTAATGTCGCTTTCCGCCAAACTCGAGCTGCGCCAGAGCCAAACGCTGGTGATGACGCCGCAACTGCAGCAGGCGATAAAGCTGTTGCAGCTATCGAACCTCGAGCTGGCGGCCTTCGTCGAGGCCGAACTCGAGCGCAATCCGATCCTCGAGCGCGTCGAGGGCGATGGCGATCGCTTCGAGGCCCCGGCCGCCGAGCCGGCGCGGGAGGTCGAGTCCGCTACGTCCTTGCCCGGCGAGGTGGCTTCGACCGACGAGTGGGCCAGCAACGCCCCTGGAGAGGCCGTCCAGGCCCTCGACGCGGACTATGCCAGCATCGATCCGGAGGCCTCGTTCGCCGAACTCGCCGCGCCCGGCCTCTCGAGCTGGGGGACCGGCAAGTCCGGTTCCGGCGGGATGGTTGGCGACGACTACGACCTCGAGGGCTTCGTGTCCGAGGCGCGAACCCTGGCCGACCACCTCCACGATCAGCTCGCCGCCACGATTCGCGACCCGATCGACAGGCTGATCGGCGAGCATCTGATCGACATGGTGGACGAGGCCGGCTACTTGCGCGGCGGCCTCTCCGAGGTCGCCGACCAGCTCGGCGTGCCGCTCGCCCGCATCGAGCGGGTTCTCGCCATGATTCAGCGCTTCGACCCAGCCGGCGTCGCGGCCCGCAGCGTCGTCGAGTGCCTCACCATCCAGCTTCGCGAGCGCAATCGCTACGATCCACTCATCGCCAGTGTGCTCGACAACCTGCACCTGCTCGCGTCGCACGATTTCGCCAGTCTGCGCCGGGCCTGCCGGTTGAACCAGGAGGATCTGGCCGACATCATCCAGGAAATCCGTGGCCTCGACGCCAAACCCGGCCTGCGGTTCGGCAGCGTCAGTGTCCAACCGGTCGTCCCCGATGTGCTCGTGCGCGCCCGTCAGGACGGTTCATGGCTGGTGGAACTGAATGGCGAGACACTGCCCAAAGTGCTCGTCAACCAGAGCTATTTCGCGAGCGTGAGCCGGGGTGTGCGAAACGAGGACGATCGTTCCTACCTGACGGGTTGCCTGCAGACCGCGAGCTGGCTCGTCAAGAGCCTCGACCAGCGGGCACGCACCATTCTCAAGGTGTCCGAGGAGATCGTGCGCCAGCAGGATGCGTTTCTGACCTACGGCGTCGAACACCTTCGCCCCCTCAATCTGCGCACCATTGCCGACGCGATCCAGATGCACGAATCGACCGTCAGCCGGGTGACCTCGAACAAGTACATGGCGACCCCCCGGGGCATCTTCGAGTTGAAATACTTCTTCACGTCGGCGATTTCGTCGGCCGGCGACGGCGAGGCGCTCTCCTCGGAATCGGTACGCCACCGCATCCGCCAGTTGATCGACGCCGAGACCGCCGAGAACGTTCTTTCCGACGACAAGATCGTCGAACTCCTTCGCGACGGGGGCATCGACATCGCTCGCCGCACGGTCGCCAAATACCGGGAAGGCATGAGCATTCCATCCTCGGTGCAGCGCCGCCGGATGAAGCGCATCACGGAGCGGACCACGCGCCTCGCCTCTTGAGGCCGTCCCGGTGGGCGCGGGTGGCAGGCAAGCCCCGCGCGGCTTGATTTGACAGCCTGCCGTGGGTTGGCTATCGCAGATTTGCGGGGGGTCTTCGTCGAGCGCGAGCGCTCCTTCGCGTGACGTCGGCGTTCTCCCCCACCGGTTCGTGACAATGTGGAGCGGGGCCGAGAGCCAGCCGAGTAGCTTCCGACGATTAGTCAATTGGATCCGAGCATGCCGCTACAGGTTACCGGCACCAACCTCGACGTTGGCGCGGCCCTCAGGGAGTACGCGACCGACCGCGTCGAATCGGCCATCGCGAAATACGTCGATGGCGCGATTTCGGGTCATGTCCGCGTCGAACGTACGCGGATCGGCTTTGCGACCCGCTGCTCGGTGCAGCTTTCCTGGGGCCTGATCCTGCAGTCGGAGGGTGAAGCGAGCGATGCTCATGCCAGCGTCGACGAAGCTGTCGAGCGGCTGGACAAGCGGATGCGCCGCCACAAGCGCCGTCTGGTCGGGCGTCACCATGCTGCCCCAAAGCCTGGACAGGTTGGCTCCCAGCAAGCCGTGGACTACGTGCTCAAGGCCGAGCCGGAAGCGGACAACGAGCCGGCTGCGGTCGAGGCCGGCCCCGCGATCATCGCCGAGGTGCAGACACTGGTGATCACGCATTCCGTCAGCGACGCCGTGATGGCACTCGAGCTCGGCGAGGCCCCTTGCCTCGTTTTTCGCAATGCCGCAACGGATCGCCTGAACGTGGTCTACCGCCGGGCCGACGGGAACATCGGTTGGATCGACCCGAAATAGATCAAACAGTTGAGACCCTTGATCTTTTTCGCGAACTAGTGGATTTCTGCAGGCTGGCGCCAAATCACAGGACCGGGATGCCTCATGGATCTGGGCGATCTCATCAGCCAGGAAGGTGTCATTCCTTCGCTGCGCGTTCAGAGCAAGAAGCAGGCGCTCCTGGAGCTTGCGGCCACGGCCTCGAAGCTGACCGGCCTCGATCAGCGTGACATTTTCGATACGCTCCTCCAGCGCGAGCGCCTCGGCTCCACGGGAGTGGGCAAGGGCATGGCGATTCCGCACGGCCGATTGGCCGGCCTATCGGGGATCGTGGTGCTCTTTGCGCGCGTCGAGCACCCGATCGACTTCGAGGCGGTGGATGAGGAACCCGTGGACATCATCTTCCTCATCCTGGCGCCGGAGTCCGCGGGCGCCGACCATCTCAAGGCGCTGTCGCGGATTTCGCGGGTCATGCGAGACGACTCGCTGATCGACAAGCTGCGCCGCTCGAAATCGAAGGCCGCCCTCTATTCCGTGCTGACCGAGCCGATGGCCTCGAACGCTGCCTGACGCTCGCCCGGGCACGAACCGTCCGCGAGCCGCCAACCATTCCCCGTTCGCTGGAAACGAAAAAGCACCCGACCGTGGCGGGTGCTTCCATGTTCGCGTCCATGCGGACAACTGGACTTGAGGCGCGTGGATGCCGGCCGCCGCGCGGCGCCGGCATCCGCCGTTTGGCCGACTAGTGCACGCTGGCGACCTCGAGATCGTCCTCGAGGGCGTGTGCCAGTGCCGCCGACAGCGTATCGGTGAGCGCCAGCGGCGTGCCGTCGGCACCATGCAGGGCGAACAGATTGATGCCCGACGGGATGCCATCGATGCTCGGGAACATCTCCTCGGCCTCGTCGGAGGTCATCCGCTTGATGTATGCGACCTCACCGTCGCCGAGCTGGGCGAGGTCGACACTCGACATCGGGCCAGCCTCGAAATTCTTGGATGCGTTGTCCATGGACCACCTCCTGAACCATCCCGGCGCCAGCGACCACATTGTCTCCGGCCGTTGCAGGTGACGCAAGCCTCGTGTGCGATTGGCAATTCCAAACCCGTTCGAGGCTGGCTCAATCGCCACGATGGCCGATTTCGATCTTGCGTACGAGCCGCTCGGGCTCGATCCTTTCCAGGTCGATGGCCAGTAGGCCGTTCTCGAGTGTGGCGCTCTTGATCTCGATGCCGTCGGCGAGCACGAAGGTTCGCTGGAACTGCCGGGCGGCGATGCCGCGGTGCAGATACGTGCGCTCCGGTTCGTCCTCCTGACGGCCCCGAATCAAAAGCTGGTTGTCTTCGAGGGTAATCTCGAGTTGCTCGCGCGTGAAGCCCGCGACTGCGAGGGTGATGCGCAAACGCTCCGCCCGCCCCTCGCGTCGCTCGAGCCGCTCGATGTTGTAGGGAGGGTAACCGTCGGCGCCCTTGCCGACGCGCTCGACCAGCCGCTCGATGTCATCGAAGCCGAGCAGCAGCGGACTGTTGAGGATGGACATGCGCGACATGGATTGCGGCCCTTTCGATGAAGCAGCTCGTCTCGATCGGCTCACCCCGGGCCCCAAGGGCGCCCGGGTAGCGTTCGGCGGCCGGTTTGGCCCGCCGGATCGAAGCAAGACATGGTGTATCGAAGGCGCCTAATCAAGCGCTCGCCGCAGCTCCTCGTTCGTGGCCGTCGCACATGGCTGGACGGATCAATACACTCGCGCCTTCGGCTCGATGTAGTGCATCTCGTTCGTCAACGTGAAGGAGTGCACCGGCCGGGTGTCGAGTTGCACGCTGGCCGAGGCGTTGTCGGCCCACGCCAGCGTGTGCTTCATCCAATTGACGTCGTCGCGTTTCGGGAAATCCTCGCGAGCATGGGCGCCGCGACTTTCCTTGCGGTTCGCCGCCCCGCTCACCGTCACCGCCGCCTGCAGGATGAGGTTGTGGTATTCCAGCGTCTCGACGAGATCCGTATTCCAGATCAACGAGCGGTCCGTGACACGGATGTCATCCGAGGCGCGCCAGACGTCCTCGACGAGGCGGCACCCTTCCTCGAGCACTTCGCCGGTTCGGAACACCGCGCAGTTCGACTGCATCACCTTCTGCATTCTGAGGCGCAATTCGGCCGTTCCGGTCGATCCGCTCGCGTGCCGGATACGATCGAAGCGGTCGAGGATTCTCTCGATCGCATGGGCAGGCGGCGTCGGCTGGCTTGCCCCCGCCTCGACCGTCGCGCCGCAGCGCAGGCCCGCCGCACGCCCGAACACGACCAGATCGATCAGAGAATTGGAGCCGAGCCTGTTGGCCCCGTGCACGGATGTCGAGGCCGCCTCGCCGACCGCCATCAGCCCCGGCACGATGCCATCGGGATCGCCTGATCGCCCGGCGATGACCTCGCCGTGATGGTTCGTCGGAATGCCACCCATGTTGTAATGGACGGTCGGCAGAACCGGGATCGGCTGGCGTCGGAGGTCGACGCCGGCGAAGATCTTGGCCGATTCCGTGATTCCCGGTAGCCGCTCGGCCAGCACCGCCGGATCGAGATGGTCGAGGTGGAGGTAGATGTGGTCCCCCTCCTTGCCGACGCCCCTCCCCTCCCGGATTTCGACGGTCATGGAGCGCGAGACGACGTCGCGCGAAGCGAGGTCCTTGGCGGAAGGCGCATAGCGCTCCATGAAGCGCTCACCTTCCGAATTGGTGAGATAGCCGCCCTCGCCACGCGCCCCCTCGGTGATCAGCACGCCCGCGCCATAGATCCCCGTCGGATGGAACTGCACGAATTCCATGTCCTGCAGCGGCAATCCGGCCCGCAGCACCATGGCATTGCCGTCGCCCGTGCAGGTGTGCGCGCTGGTGCACGAGAAATAGGCCCTGCCGTAGCCCCCGGTCGCCAGGATCGTGCGCTGGGCATGAAAGACATGCATGCTGCCGTCGTCGAGACGAAGCGCCACCACCCCGCGGCACGCCCCGTCATCGTCCATGATGAGGTCGAGGGCGAAGTATTCGACGAAGAACTCGGCGTTGTGCTTGAGGGATGCGCCATAGAGGGTGTGCAGGATGGCGTGACCGGTTCGGTCGGCGGCCGCGCAGGTGCGCTGCACGGGTGGCCCGTCGCCGAAGTTCTGCATGTGTCCGCCGAACGGCCGCTGATAGATGCGCCCGTCCTCCGTTCGGCTGAACGGCACGCCGTAGTGCTCGAGCTCGTAGACGGCGGCCGGCGCCTCCCGGCACATGTACTCGATGGCGTCCTGGTCACCGAGCCAGTCGGACCCCTTGACGGTGTCGTACATGTGCCAACGCCAGTCGTCCGGCCCCATGTTGCCGAGCGAGGCGGCGATGCCGCCCTGCGCCGCCACGGTATGGGAGCGGGTTGGAAACACCTTGGTGATGCAGGCCGTCCGCAGTCCGGCCAGCGCGCATCCGAACGTCGCCCTGAGCCCTGCACCGCCGGCCCCCACCACGACCACGTCGTAGACATGGGTGGTGACCTTGTAGGCCCGCTCGCCGGTCGGTTTGGCGCCTTTCGACGCCATCGCGCCGCCCCCGTTTGCTCCCTGCCCCATCGTCAAGCTCCCAGACCCAGTTTCAGCACCGCGAAGATCGAGAGCAGCCCGATACCGAATGAAAAGAACGTGTTGAGCATCAGTGCGACCAGCTTCGTCACGTCGCCTTTGACGTAGTCTTCGATCACCACCTGCATGCCCAGCCGCATGTGCACCATCCCCGAGAGGATGAGGAGCAGCAGCGGCACCGCAACGAGCGGCGAGGCCAGCGCCGCGCGCACCTCGCCATGGCTCGCGCCGGCATGGCGTGCGAGGAACCAGATCAGGAAGATGGCGAGCACGAGATTGGCGACGGCGGTCACCCGCTGCAGCCAGAAGTGCTCAGCGCCGCTGCGGGCCGAGCCGAGCCCGCGGACCTTTCCGAGCGGTGTGCGCATGCCGAAACTCCCGTTGTCATTCCTCAGTCGATCCGCCGCCGTACGCCCCGCGGCACCGCTCGCGTGTCCCGAGTGCCCATCAGGTCAGCATGCCGAGCCAGAGCGCCGCCGTGATCGCGAGCGAGGCGACGAGGCTGCCCCACGACATCATGTCGACGGTCGCCAGATCGAAACCGCGTCCGAGGTCCCAGACGAAGTGCCGGATGCCGCCCAGCATGTGGTGAACGAGCGCCCAGGTGTATCCTACGAGCACGACCCGCCCGAGGATCGATCCGAAAAAGGCATTCGCTGTCTCGAAGGCCTCCGGCCCGAGGGCTGCCGCGACCAGCCACCAGGCGAGCAGTAATGTGCCCGCATAGAGCGCCACGCCCGTGATGCGATGCACGATCGACATCACCATGTTGATGAGTGGGCGGTAAATCTGGAGATGCGGCGACAGTGGTCTCGCGGGATTGGTTCGCGCAGCGGGGGGGCGCGCTTCTGCCATCGGACGCTCCTGGCTTGGCGATCTCTGAGGCTCGCCTGTAGCGCATCGATCGCTGGCCAGCAATCAGTCGAACGGCAAATCCCGCCGGAGCGGGAGGCTCGTGATCGCCGGCCGGCCGGCCAGGGTGGCATGCCAGTGCCCGAAGTGCTCCGGCCTCAGGAAAGCGCTTCGCGCACCCGGCGCACTAGCGCCGAGGCGCTCTCGAAGGCCGCCTCAGCGCGCGAGCCGAGGCACCAGTCGCCAGCGGCTCCGAGCATGGCGTCACGCGAAAAGATGCAGGAGGCCCCGAGTGTGCGCTCGACCAGTGCGTGACGCCAGAGCCGCGCGTTGAGCACCATCGGCGTCACTTCGACAAGACCGAGTGCGCTTTGCATCTCGAGCCAGAGCTGGCGCGCGACATCCTCGGGCTCCTCTTCCAGGAACTGGCGGCTGAATTCGGGGCTCGACTGCAGAACCCAGTTCTCCTGGCCGCGTTTGCGGTTCGGCTTGGAGCTGTCACGGGCGATCCAGGCGATCGACTCGGTCAGTCTTGCGCCGACATCGAATTCGACCGGAAGCGGCGCCGCGAACTGCAGCAGCACCGTCCAGCACGGCAGCATGCGCACCCGCGTCATTTCGTCGAACAGCTCTTCGTGGTCGGCCAGCAACGGATAGCTCTCGGGCGCCGGCGCCGTCAGCAGCACCGCATGGAACGGCCCCGCCATTTCGTCGCGATCACTGATCTGCAACATCCAGCGTCCCTCGACCCGTTGCAGACCGCGCACCCGCGCGTTGAGGTTGACGCGAACGTCGTCGGCGAGTGGACGAACGAGCGAGCCCATGCCGGGTATGCCGACGTACCAGTCCTGCGGAGCGATTTCCCCGACGAGGTCAGAGCCACCGAGCAGAAGGCGGGGCGACCAGCCCGAGGCGTGGCCGGCGAGCGCCAGGGAATCGAGCAGCCGCTTGAACTCGCGCGTGCGGGCCGTGACGTATTGAGCGCCGCTGTCGTAGCGCACCGCATCGTCCCGTTCGGTCTGCAGCCGGCCGCCGAGCAGCCCGTCCCGCTCGAACACCTCGATCATGTGACCGGCGTCGCGCAGCTGGCGTGCGCACGTGAGGCCTGCCAAGCCGGCTCCGACGATCCCGATCCTCGCCTTGATTCCCATTGCGTCTCACACACTCGCGCAGGCGGCCTCAGGCGGTGCCCGCGACCTTTCGATTGGCGGGCAGTGTTGCAGAGCATGGTTCAAGAAGGGTCAACGCCGCAGCCGTTGCCATAGGTTTCCCGGTGCGCGCTCCGAAGTCCGTCAGCGTGGCATCAGGCACCAGTAGTCGAGGTCGAGCACGAGGGCCGGGTGATCCTTGCCCGTCGCCCGATCGGTCTGCGGGAAGCCCTCGGCGGTGTGGTTCTTGAGGGCCCGTGTCCGAAGCCTGACCGCTCCGACATCCCGCCGCCCGGCGAGCTCGGACTTGCCCGTCACCTCGCTCCAGGCATGGATGGTGTCTCCGGCGAATGTCGGCGCGACGTGACGTCCACCGTTGATCGCCGCGATGTGGAAGGCGTTTTCGAGCCCGTTGTAGCTCAGTGCGCGGGCGAGCGAGATGATGTGGCCGCCGTAGATCAGACGGCGACCGAACCGGCTGCCGGCCTGCGCCAGCTGGTTGAAGTGCACCTTGGCTGTGTTCTGGTAGAGCCGCGTCGCCATCTGGTGCTCGGCTTCCTCGATCGTCATGCCGTCGACGTGGTCGATGCACTCGCCGACCGCATAGTCGTCGAAACGGTGGCGAGCGCCGGACCGCGCGAAGTCGTATCGCGAAACGTCGATCGGTGGGCAGGCCGTGCCGATGCGCTCGGGCCCCACATGATCGGCGAGCACCGGCGCCGCGCCGCCGGCATTTCCGGCCGGCTGCGACGGATCGCGCTTGTTCACCATCACCCAGCGGGCGAACTCGAGGACGCGCGTTCCAGCCTGGTTGGTTCCGCTCGTGCGCACGTGGACGACGCCGGTTGCGCCGTTCGAGTTCTCCTTGAGCCCGATCACCTGCGATGTCGCCGAGAGCGTATCGCCGACGAAGGCGGGCGCGAGGAACCGGCATTCCGCGTAACCGAGGTTGGCGACCGCGTTGAGGGATACGTCGGGCACGGATTTCCCGAACACGAGATGAAAGACGAGGAGGTCGTCGACCGGCTGCGCCCGGTAGCCGATCGCGCGCGCGAACTCGCTCGATGAGGCCACCGCGAAGCGGCCGCCCGTCAAGGCCAGATAGAGCGCCACGTCGCCAGCGGTAATGGTCCGCGGTGTCGCGTGCGCGAGCTGTTGACCGAGGTGGAAATCCTCGAAGAAGTTTCCGGGATTGGTCTTGGCGGCGGGCGTCGGCATCCTCGGCTCTCCGTGATCGGCCTGTTCGCCCCTGTCGCCCCTTCGCCGGGCGTCGCGGGCGGGCTGTGGAGCGATCCTCTCCACTCGGCACGGCTCTATGCGATCCACCGCGCCTCGACAACGCCAATGCGCCATTGCCCGGTGGAGATCCCCGGCGAACGGTTGGCCGGTACGCACGGCGGCCTGGGCTCCATGGCGCGTTGTGGCGTGGCCCACTTGTTCGCCCTCCGACATGGACCCGCTGGCCGACCTTTGCTGAGGCGCGCCCGCTTTTCCGCTTGATCTCGGGGCCACCTGACCCTATCCAGGCGGCTGGCGCGCGCAATCGCGCCCTTCCCAAGCGAATCGTGGGGCCTCAGCTCCCGTCTCGCCTGTCTGACCGGGCCGGCCCGCGCCATGCGTGCGCCGCTCCCGAGCCGACACTTCGGGGCCGTAGCTCAGTTGGGAGAGCGCTTGAATGGCATTCAAGAGGTCAGGGGTTCGATTCCCCTCGGCTCCACCAATTAAATCAAGCGCTTAGCGTTATGCCTCGTCAGCCGCAAAGCCTTTGTCACGCACCTGTCACGCACGCAAGCGTGTTCAGGCATGCTCGTGCGTGAGTGTGAATGCGGGGCAGATCGGGACGTGCGTGACAGCAGGTCAGACATCGGTCACTTGAATCGGTCCATTTGCTCGCGGACCTTAGCATCAAGTGCAGCTCTCATGGCGCGATGGATCTCATCTTGATGTTGGGTGTAGGGGCCAGACTGCTCCAGCAGCTTTATCGGTCTGGGACCGTCTTCGAGTAGAGGCGCATAAATGAAGCCGGTTTTGGCTTGGGGTACCTCAACTGCAAGGACCGCTACACCGGGCTGATCTGTGGTCATCAGGTCATGACGGAAGCTCCATTCACCCGTGAGAAGGTCGCTCTCATCCTCATAAACGATCCTGCCGGCCGCCTCGATCGGCTTCCAGGTATGAGAGAACGAGTGCCACTTGTAGAGATGGCCTTCTGGGCGGGCCACTAGCGTGAGTGGGAAGCCACCTACGCCGGTAGCAAGGTGCACTCGCCGGTTCGTAAACGCATTGATGAAGGCTAGTCTGAAGTTCTTCGAGTCTTCTGTAGCATTGCCGACCGAACTAAAGCGGCGCTCTACCTCCAGCAGAATGCTCGCGTCCCCAATAACGGATTGGCTCAGTGGCTCTGACACCCTGCCGTCCCAGATTCGGCAGAGCTCGGGCTCGGGGTGGTTGGCGGCAACGATGAAGTCGATGTCCCATGCGTTATCGGCAGTGATCTTCCGTAGATGATCAATGGTCGGCTCGGTACCTTCGGTCTTCAAGATTGGTACAGCCGCTCTGATGGCGTCTAATGCCTAATTTGCGTGGCCAGCATATGCTACCGAGAAGGTAGTGCCCAAAGTAACGATCTTCAGCCTGCTAGGAATTGCATCGCTCCGTCCTGTCTGGGCGTCGGAGATCATAGTATCGGACACAATGCAGATGGAATCGCCAAACCGCTTCGCTATCACAACAGTCATGAGGAGGATTCCTGGGCTCCGACTAGTGATTTCCAGGGAGACATCTCACTGCGCTTTCGCGTTCTTGCGCAGCCAGGCATCGAGCCTATCGAACGTCAGTCCGTTGCTGTCGTAGAGAGGCACCAGGAACCGGATGGTGGCATCCTCGTCGGCGGTTATGGCGATGCCGTTGACCGCCAGGAAGGTGAACATCACGGCGAACGCCGTACGCTTGTTACCGTCGACAAAGGGATGGTTCTGGGAAAGGCTCTCCCAGAGCGCCGCGGCCTCGGCGATGAGGTCGGGGTAGTAGCCGGTCTGGGGGCGAAAGAGGGCCGCTTCCAATTGGCCGGCGTCCCGAATTCCGGAACTGCCGCCGTAGCGTTCGATCTGGTCATCATGGATGGCGAGCACCTCGGCAACGGTGAGGTAGACCGTCGTCATTCGGCGAGCTTCTTGTAGAGCTTGCCATGGCTAGCGATGCTGGCGCGGTAAGCGGCCATCACATGCTTGCGAGGTTTGCTCAAGCGGCGCTTCTCCACGAGATCAGCGAGTGCCTCGTCGATCAGCGTCTGAACCTGCCGCCCTTCTTCTCTGGCGATGTCTCGGACGGCCTCGATGAGATCGGGGTCCACCTGGGTCGCAAACTTTTGTCTCTGTTTGGTGCTCATGCAATCATCCTATCATGATGTTTCATGATGCAGCAAGTGTCTGGTGGTCAGGCTTGTTTGGGGTGTCCTGCGGCGCGCTTCAATCCGTCAACGCAGCTTAACCGACAAGCGACGCGGGTGAAAAAGAAAAGAGCCCCAGCGGGGTGCCAGGGCTCGGTTGCGTTGGCATGTGATCGTCAGCACTGGGCGGGCTGCTTGGCGTGGCGCCATTCGACGGCCCGGTTGGCAGCGGCGGCTGCCGTGGCGATCGCTCGTCTGTCGCCCTGCACAACCGCAGCCAGTGAGTGATATCGTGGGTGTGGTCGTCGCGCAGGCTGGATCGACGCGAGGTCCGCACATGGGAACGCGCTGCCCGGTTCAGCATCCGGTGGTCGTTCCGGAGTCTCGTAGCCGTCGACGTGCTCGCCACTGAGTACCCGGTCGCCGCCCTGGATCGATGCCGATCCTGTCCGCTCGACCCTACTTCTCACCGACCACGATGAGGTAGACCGACCAGACCCATTTGGCCTCCGCCTCAGCCGAGATCGCCGCTTCGCCGGTGTCGTGCATCAGCCACGCAGGGCCGCGGCCACCAATGCCGATCGGCTTGCCATCGACGGAGATCGCGAGCACCCAATCCTCGGCGGCGAGTTCCTCCGCGCTCAGCGATGCGGCATAGCCATCGAGCGCAACGAAGCTGACCGATGCCTTCGACGATGCACCAGAGGCCGCGAGGACGTCGCGAACGAGCGGCCCTTCTGCGGCAACCGCGGCCGGCCAGCCTTCCGCATTCGCGCGGATCGATCTCTGCGGAAGCGCCAGCAGCGCTGATCGATCCAGCACGAAGGCCCGGTCGAACTGCTTGTCGTTGAACTTGAGGAAGGCGTCCATGAAGGGATCGAGAGGCCCCCGATTGGGCTGGCTGATTTCCCCGATCACCGTAACGAGCGCGCCGCCGTCAGCACGTGCAACACCCGCCCAAGAGACCAGCATTGCGAGAACGGCCACGGTGGCAATTCGGCGTCCCATCATCGACGGCTCCTCGATCTCGGCTCGATTGGGCGGCGTAGCGAGCCCTCCTCGATGCATACGCCAAGACGTCTGGCGCTTCAACGAAGACGGCCGGTGCTCGATCGAGGCCGCCATGTTCAGCGCGCCAGCACCGCCCCCCGCGCGCGCCGGTCCTGCCAGATGTTGCGAGCAAAGAGCGCTGCCACCCCGATCGCCCCGACGCTCTCGACGATCGTGTTGTTCGGCCAGACGAGCGCCACCCCGCTCGCAAACAGCACGATGCGCGTTGGCCAGCCGATCGGCGCCTCCATGTGTCCCTCGATCGCCGCCCCGAGCGCATAGACCCCGATCGTCGCGACGATGAAAATATGGAGAACCTCCTCGATCGGCCCGCCGAGAAAGCTCGTGTAGGCGAACAGCACCGGCATCAGGTAGAGGCCCTTGGCGATTTTCCACGCCTCGAGCCCGGTGCGCATGGGCGGGGACTTGGCGATCGCCGCCGCCGCGAACGCCGTGAGGCAGACCGGTGGCGTGACGTTCGAATCCTGCGACAGCCAGAAGACGATCATGTGCGCCGAAAGCAGCGCCAGCGTCACGGTACGCGCATCGAGTGCCTGCGGATAAATGAGCACGAGCACCTCCGGCGAGGTGGCCGCGAGCAGGGCCTCGGCCGCGTCCCGCGCCATCGGTTGCGCGAGATGTACGCCCGCCGCCGGGTCGGCCAGCATGAAGAGCGGCCAGGCCGTTTGCGGAACCTGCCCCGCCACCATCAGATCGATGAGCGCGTTGGCCTGGATGAGCTGATGCAGGGCCGGCCCTGAGAGCGTCGCGAGCACGATGTAGGCCGCTGTCACCGGCAGCCCCATCCCGAGCACCAGGGACGCGAGCGCGACCAGCACGATGGCGATGATGAGGCTGCTGCCGGCCCAATCGCTGATCATCAGCGAGAAGGTGTTGCCGATCCCGGTCATCGCGATGACGTTGACGATGAGACCGACGGCAACGAGCAGGATCGCGGTCATGGTCATGTTCGCCGAGCCGAGTGCCAGGGCTTCGAGGACCGCCCTCGGTCCCATGGGACGCGGCGTCAACCACGAGGCGGCGATGCAAGAGAGGATGGCAAAGCCGGCCGCGTAGGTCGGGGTGAATCCGGAAACCAGCATCCCGATCAGCACCCCGACCGGGATCAGGAACGACGGTCCGCCGCGCCGCAGCACATCGAGCGCCCGTGGTGCATCCTCGTCGGACTTCGTCAGTCCGAGCTTCTTGGCGTTGATCCGCACGAAGAAGGCGACGGAGAGGAAATAAACCAGGGCCGGCAGGAAGCTCACGGCCACGATCTCGAGGTAGGGAATCTGGGTGTAGCTCGCCATCACGAAGGCGCCCGCCCCCATGACCGGTGGCATCAGTTGCCCGCCCGTCGATGCGGCCGCCTCGACGCCGCCGGCAAAGCGAGCCGGAAATCCCGCCCGCTTCATGAGCGGAATGGTGATGACCCCGGTCGAGACCGTGTTGGCCACCGCCGATCCCGAGATCGTGCCGGTGAGACCCGAGGCGATGACCGCCACCAGGCCCGGCCCGCCGACGAAACGCCCGGCCATCGCCCGCGCCAGATCGATGATGAACTCCCCGGCGCCCGATCGCACGAGGAATGCGCCGAACAGAATGAAGAGATAAACGAAGGTGGCCGAGATCAGCGCGATCGAGCCGAACATCCCCTCGTCGGAGAAAACGGAGCGGAACAGCAGCGTCTCGAGACTGAGCCCGGCGAACCGGAAGACGCCCGACAGCCACGGCCCCCAGAGGCTGACATAACTGAGTGAAATGAGGACCATCACCGGAATGATCCAGCCCGTCGCGCGGCGCGTGAACTCGATGGCGCCGCCGATGACGACGAGCGCGAGAACGATATCGAGGCTGGTCAGCCGGACGCCCCGCGCATAGATCGCGTCCTGTTGCGCAAGGAGAAGAATGGTGGCCGCCGCGACCACCACCCCGAGGAGGAGGTCGAGCCCGAGAACGAGGCGTTCACCGGCCGCGGTCCGCGCCTTCACGATCGGATAGCGCAATGCGCAGAGGATGGAAAAGCCGGCGAAGTGGATCCCCGTCAGCCAGAGCGTGTCCATCCGCCCGAGCGTGTTGATCCAGATGTGATAGAGCGCCAGGGCCACCCCGACCGCGAACGCGATGCGACCTGCCAGCGTTCCGCCGAGGTCGCGCGTCGTGCGCTCGGCTTCGTCCCTTTCCTCCCGGGGCGTGACGGCCTGCGGGTCCTCGCCGGGCGCACCCGCCCCCTTTTCTCCATCGCTCGGAGCTGTCATCACCGCGTGCCTACCCCCCGGATCGAAGCCACTCGAGCGCCTTTCGGAACGCCACGGGGCTCCGCGCGGGGCCCGGGTGGCGTTCCGATTTCCACTCCCTGCCGTCGGGTCAGGGCTTGAGGTGGTCCGGGATGGTCAGACCGGCCTCCGCGAAATAGCGCGCGGCGCCCGGATGCAGCGCCATCGGCAGCCCGCCGAGTGCGCTCTCGAGGGACATCGCCTTCGTTGCCGGGTGGATCGCCTGCAGGAAGCCGAGGTTCTCGAAGATCGTCTTGGTGATCTTGTAGACCGTCTCTTCCGGCACGTCCTGGTGCACGGCGAGGAAGTTGGGCTGCGCGATCGTGGTGACATCGCTCGCTTGCCCCGGATAGGTGCCGGCCGGGATCGGATAGGGCACCCAGAGGTTCTTGAACGAGCCGTTGGCCTTGGCGATCTGCTCGTCGCTGAAGCCGAGCAGCCGGATCTTGTCACCCATCGCAGCGAACGCCCGCGTCACCGCCGCCACCGGCACGCCGGCCGGCGTCGACATGGCCACGATCTGCCCGTTCAGGAGCGCGTCGGCCGACGGGTTGTAGCCCATGTAGGCGAGTTCGTAGCCACTCAGCGGCAAGCCGAGATTGCTGAGGATGACGTCGTTGGAGCCGAGCGTGCCCGAGTTCTGGGCGCCCATCGAAACGGCCTTGCCCTTGACTGCGGCCATGTCGTCGATCGTCCCGGACTTGGCGTGCTCGGCGAGCAGCACGAAGTGCTCGACGTTGGGCCACAGCATGGCGATCGAGCGCAGGTGCGTCTGCGGCCCGTCCGCCGCCACCGGTCCGGTGCCGCTCTGCGCATACGCCCCGAAGAGGCCCTGGAGGATGGCGAAGTGCACTTCCTTCTCGCGCAGCAGGCGCACGTTCTCGCCCGAGCCGGCCGAACTGATCGCCGAGACGTTGATCTTGTCCTTCGGCTGCAACTTGACCTTGATCAGCGTCGCGATGGCGACACCGACCGGGTAATAGGTCCCCCCCGTCGAGGCCGTCGCGAGCAGGTAGTCCTCGTCGGCCGCGGCCCGTTCCGGGGCGAGCGTTGAAACCGAAACGCCGATCGCCATTGCGACCGCGAGTGCCGTGCGCCTAGTCAGCGTGCGATGAAGCATACCGTCCGTCCTCCCACTTCGATGCGAACACGCTCGGCAGGTTACGTGATTGCGTGCCCATGTCGAGTGGTTAGACGGCGTCCGGTGGCCGGCACAACCCGAACCGACGAGGCCGGCTGGGCGTCGCCTGACGATCGGGCGTCAGTGGTAGAGGTCGAGGGCGAAGCAGGGCGGCGGGGGCGGACTCGCGGTTCGTCCGTTCCTCGCTACCATTCCTGCCACTCGGAGGAGCCGGGGCACGGTCGAACGTGACCCGGAGAGGACATTTCGCACATTCGCCAACAGTGCAGACGCGGACGCAGACGACCGAATCGGAGAAAAACTCACGATTTTTTTAAGTCTAGACTAGAAGAACAGCTCATAAACACCATATAGGGGTTCAAACAAATTTTGACGGAGCTGCGAATGCACACTGTTCAGGTAGCGCCGATCTACTTAGGTGTCTTCATTAGCCATTCCTGGGCCTACTCTGGCCACTACGATAAGTTAGCTGAGTGGTTCTTTTTGGAGCGTTGGAATCATCAAGGTCGACCGGTAGTCTTTAAGGACTACTCAGTGCCAAAAGACAACCCGATCCATTTTGCTTCGAACGATACCCAGCTCTACGCCGCCATTAGTGCGAAGATTTCTGCAAGCGACGTGGCCGTGATTCCCACAGGAATGTACTCAAGCTACAGCAAGTGGATTGGCAAGGAAATCCAAGCAGCCCAGGCACTCAAGAAACCTATTCTCGCAGTCAACCCCTGGGGGCAGGAGCGGAAGTCTTCCGTTGTTGTTCAGAATGCTACGCGTGCGGTTGGTTGGAACAAGAAAAGCGTCATCGATAACGCTTGGGGGTTGTTCATCAATGAGTGAGGCGATCGAACTATATAAGATTATGATCGATACCATAACGGCCAACGAGCAGCGCCGTCAGTAGGTGACAAGTGTCAACATCTCCCTTGTTGTCGCCGGCATGGCCGCACTCGGTGGATTAGAAGGCCTCGATCCAGTGTTCGTGGTGTTACCCGCCTTACCCCTGGCTGCGATATGGTTCTTCAGCATTCGATATTTTCGAAGGCTATCAAAGGCTAAATGGGAAGTTGTTCACGAAATCGAAAGTCAGTTCCAACATCAGCCATTTATCGATGAATGGAAAAAGGTCAAAGATGCCCCCGACTGGATACCGTTTGGCTTGACGCACCTTGAGATGTTCGTGCCACTTGCAATCATTGCCACTTCCACGCTTTACCTGGTCTTTCGAATCCAGCAGGCGATTGTTTGATCGTACCTTTTGGTCGCGCGACCAAACTAGTGATCTTTGCGGGGGGAAACATTGAATACAGACAGTCCTTCGATGTGGAGTGCACTTGCGGTAGCAGGCGCACTTGTTGCGCTCCTATTGGCGGCCATTGTGGTGGTTCATTGGTTCGCCGGATCTCAGATTGTCCTTAGCGCCATAAGCTTGGCGACCGCGATCATTGTTGCGTCGATTCAGTATAAGTCAGCGAAGGACAAGGAAACTGACGCGCGCCTATTCACGCAAAAGCAGGCTGTCTACACCGAGTTGATGGACACCATCATGCGTTTGTTCCATGATCGTAAGGTCGAGCTTTCTGAAGGAGAACAAGCTGAACTCGCAAGAAAGTTTCAAACCATACGCACAAAACTCATCATTTGGGGAAGTTACGATACAATACGCCATCTCGATCAGATGGGTACGATTGCGGATGACCTTGAAGATGGTGACCCCACGAAGGGGCTTCTCTGGCTCGGCAACACTTTCGCGGCAATGAGAAAGGATCTCGGCCATAGAGATCCAACGAATGCCGGCGCTGAACTGGCGTTAGGCATGCTCAAACCCTCTGACCGAGAGAAAGCCCGGGCGAAAATTCTAGCCACTTGACGTTGAGCCCGATGGCAGCACCTGCCCCATCGCGTCGTAACGCCTACGCCAATTGCCGAATGATGAGTGGACCCGGCCGAATGTCGGCATCTGCAATGGCGTGATCTCGGCTTGGCCCCACCCTGATCCCAAACGGCACCGGAGTCGACACTTCGGACGCCCCACGCCCCACGCCCCACGCCCCACGCTACTCCGCCGCGAGCCGCGCGTCGCCATCCGCCGCGCCCCGATCCGCCCGGCACGGGGCGTTCGCAGCCTCGAGCCCGCCAGCGAGCCACATCGGCATCATCCGGTCGAGCCAGGCGCCGACGCGGCTGGTGTGCCTGTGGTGCCCTTCGAAGTGCTCGTGGCGCGGCTTGGCGCCCGGATTGGCCAGCCTGTGGGCCGCCGCCGTCGTCCAGCGGTTGACCAGGACATAGGTGATCTCGGGATGGAACTGCACGCCGAGCGCCGCCGGACCATAGCTGATCGCCTGGTTCGGATAGGCGGGCGTCGCCGCCAGATGCCGCGCGCCCGAGGGCAGCGTGAAGCCCTCGCGGTGCCACTGGTAGAAATGGCATGGCCAGTCGCCGAGGGCGCGCCCGGTCTCGGTCACCTCGATCGGATAATAGCCGCATTCGACGACGCCGTCCGGGTCGGGCGCGACCGTCGCGCCGAGCTTCTTGGCCAGCATCTGCGCGCCGAGGCAAACGCCGAGGAACGGCTTTCGTTCGGCGAGCGGCACGCCGATCCAATCGATCTCGGTCTTGACGAAATCATCCGGATCGTTGGCGCTCATCGGCCCGCCGAAGATGATCGCGCCGGCGTGCCCCTCGAGCGTCTCGGGCAGCGCATCCCCGAAGCGCGGCTTGCGGATGTCGAGTTCGTAGCCCGCCGAGCGCAGCCACCAGCCGAGCCGGCCGGGCGTGGAATGCTCCTGATGCAGGATGACCAGCACCCGCCCGCGCGCCGTCCGTCCGCCGGTGTCTCCACCCCCGGCGCGCCCCGCGCCCGTGTTCATGGGCCTTGCTGTCGACCTCGCGATCGTCATGAAGGACGGTTCCTTTGCTTCGTTGCGAGCAGTCGCGCGACGATTGGAACGCTCAGAGCATGCGGCAGGAGCCAAAGGCACAAGCCGGCGAGCGGTGCGACGAGCCCGGGAACGATCGATCTGAGGCCGATAGCATAACCCAATCGGGTGGCCCTTGCGACCCGCCGCGCCGAAATCGTCCCCGGAATGGCGAGATAGAGTGACCCGGCGGCTCCCATGCTCTCGTGGAACCGCGTGTCCACGGGACCCGGCGCGACCGCCAGCACGCGCACGCCGGTTCCCGCCACCTCCTCGGCGAGCGCCTCCGAGAGCGATTGAACGTAGGCCTTGCTGGCATAATAGACCGCCTGCCCCGGCCCCGGCACCGCGCCGCCGAGCGAGGAGACCATGATGAGGCCGCCACGCCCGCGTGCCACCATGCCAGGAAGGAAATGTCGCGAGAGCCGTGTGAGGGCCAGCATGTTGACGGCCATGACCTCCTCGAGCCGCCCGTCCGCCTGCTCGATGAAAGGGCCGGCCAGCCCGATCCCCGCGTTGTTGACCAGAAGGTCGACGTAGCCGCCGGCCTCCGCCACGCGCGTTTCGATGCGCCGCGCGGCATTGGCGAGGGCGATGTCCATCGCATACCACTCGACGGTCGCCCCGCTCTCGGCGGCGATCCGCCGCGCCGCCGCCGAAACCCCTTCCGCGTTGCGTGCGACCAGCAGCAGGGTGCCACCACGCACGGCGAACGCGCGGGCGATCTCGTAGCCGATGCCCCTCGAGCCTCCCGTCACGACGATCCATGGCGCCCGGCCGGCGTCGGCCTGCGGTGCGTCACTCGCTCGCCAGTGCCGCCGCAGGATGTGGTCGAGGATGCCGCGCCGCGCCATGATCCGGGGCGCTCTAGTTGCCGCTCGGGTCGTTCGACGGCGCGCCGGACCCGGGCTTCCAGGCGCCGCTCGCCACCTGCGTGCGCAGCCAGACGCGGTCGCGCGCCGCCACCCCGAGAAGGTCGCAGACCCGTTCCACCAGCACCGATTCGTAGCTGTGCACTTGCCCGTCGGCGAGCACCATCGCCCACAGCATCGAGACGATCTCCTTGCGCTCTTCCTGGTCGAGCTGACCCGTGAGGACCCTGGTGAAACCGTAGAGGTCGACGGCCTCGCTCTCGGCTTTGGCGCCCGCCCGGATCAAGTCCTCGACCTCTTGCGGGCCGATCGAGAAATGCGCGGCCAGCAGATGGCGCAGGCGCTGTTCCTCGCTCTCGGCAAAGCTCCCGTCGATGAACGCGGCATGCACCAGCAGGGCCGTGGCCGCCACCCTGAGGTCCTGCTGCGTGGCCTTGGGCGCCTGCCCGGAGCCGGTCTTGAACAGGCGCATCAGCTCATCGAACATGGAACGTCTCCCGGAGGAATCGCATGACATCATGCCACATTCGGCGCCACTCTGCTGGCGAGAGTGTGATCGCCATGGTTCGCCGGATGTGGTAGCGCACGCTCCACCTTGCCACCGTCGCCCCCGACGTTGGCCGCGCAGGCCACCGGTGCCGACCGAGGGAGTGGCGCTTGAACACCCAGACCCACGTCGCGCTGGCCGCGGCGATCCTCGCACGACCCCTCAGACCGCGCGAGAACATGGCCGTCCTTGCCGGCGGCATCGTGCCGGATCTCGCGATTTACGTGCTCTTCATCTGGGCGCGCCTCATCGCCGGAATTCCCGAGGCGACCCTCTGGCGCGAGGTCTATTGGCAGGAGCCGTGGCAGACGCTGCTCGCCGTCGCCAATTCCGTGCCGCTCTACGTCGTCCTCGTCGCGGCCGGGGCGGCGCTCGGCCTTCGCGCGCTCTGGCTGTTCGGCGCGGCGGCGCTCATCCACCTCGTTTTCGATTTTTTCTTCCATGCCGATGATGCCCACCGCCATTTCTGGCCGCTGAGCGATTGGCGTTTCCACTCGCCGCTTTCCTATTGGGACAGCCGCTATTACGGCGACTATGTCGCGCTGGGCGAGTTGGCGCTCGGCGTTGCGGCGCTAGCGGTGCTCTGGGGGCGCTTCGGCGCCCCGTGGGTGCGTGGCCTCGTCATGCTCGCGCTGCTCGGCTATGTCGCCGTGCCGGTCTATTTCACGCTGGCGCTGGGGTGAGCGAGGGTGAGGTCAGCGGGCGCTCGCTGCGATCTCCGCGACGATCGCGCGGGCCGCTGCGGCGGGGTCCGCAGCCTCGGTGATCGGGCGGCCGACGACGAGGTGCGTCGCACCGGCCGCGATCGCGCGGGCCGGCGTCATGACGCGGGCCTGATCGCCCGCCGCCGCGCCCGCCGGCCGGATGCCCGGCGTCACGATGAGGAAGTCCGCTCCCGTTGCCGCCCGGACGTCGGCCGCCTCTTCACCGGACGCGATGACACCATCGAAGCCGGCTTCGCGTGCGAGGCGCGCCCGGTGCAGCACCAGCTCGCGTGCGTCCATGCGCTGGCCCTGCTGGGTGAGGTCGGCGTCGGTGAGGTTGGTCAGCACCGTGACGGCGAGAAGCTTCATGCCGCTCGCCCCGCGACCGCGCACCGCCGCATCCAGCGTCTTGCCGTCGTGGCCGTGCACCGTCAGCATGTGCGCGCCGGTTGCCGCGATATTGGCAGTCGCCTTCTCGACGGTGTTGGCGATGTCGAGGAGCTTGGCATCGAGGAAGATGCGCTGGCCGCCCGCCGCGAGCTCGCGCGCGAGTGCCATCCCGTCGCCGCCGAAGATCAGCTCGTGGCCGATCTTGAGCACGCCGGCTGCATCGCCGATCCGCTCCGCGAGCGCCTCGGCCGCGGCGCGGGTCGGCACGTCGAGCGCGACGATGAGGCGCTCGGCTGTCCTGCACCCCGCCATCCTAGCCGCCGCTCCCCTCGAAGAACGCCTTCACCTTCGCGAAAAAGCTAGCCGAATCCGGGCTCGTGCGGTCGTCGGACGCCTTGTCGAACTCGCGCAGCAGCTCCTTCTGGCGACGGTTGAGGTTCTTGGGCGTCTCCACCTGCACCTGGATGTTGAGATCGCCGATCACGCTCGAGCGCAGCACCGGCATGCCCTTTCCGCGCAATCGGAAGCTCTGGCCGGTTTCGGTTCCCTCGGGGATTTTCACCCGCACCCTGCTGCCGTCGAGCGTCGGCACCTCGATCTGGCCGCCGAGCGCCGCCGTCGCCATCGAGATCGGAACGCGGCAAAAGAGATCCGCCCCGTCACGCTGGAAGAACTGGTGCGGCGCGATCGAGAGGAAGATGTAGAGGTCGCCGCGCGGCCCGCCCCTCAGCCCCGCTTCGCCCTCGCCGGCGAGGCGGATGCGCGTGCCGTTCTCGACGCCGGCCGGGATGTTGACCGAAAGCGTGCGCTCGCGCATGACGCGCCCCTGACCCGAGCAGCTCGTGCATGGATCGTCGATCACCTCGCCGCGCCCCTGGCAGGTCGGGCACGAGCGCTCGATGGTGAAGAAGCCCTGGCTCGCCCGCACCTTGCCGGCGCCGTTGCAGGTCCGGCATTGCGTCGGCCGGGTGCCGGGCTTGGTGCCGCTGCCGCCACAGGTTTCGCAGGCGACGCTGGTCGGCACGTTGATCTCGGCGGTCTTGCCCTCGAAGGCCTCGGTCAGCGTGATTTCCATGTTGTAGCGCAGGTCGTCGCCGCGCTGGCGGGCCGTGCGGCCACCTCGACCGCGCCGCTGGCCGCCCATGAACTCACCGAAGAGATCGTCGAAGATGTCCGACATCGAGGCGCCGAAGTCGCCCGAAAATCCGTGCGCACCGGGTCCGCCGCCCTGCTCGAACGCGGCGTGGCCGAACTGGTCATAGGCGGCCCGGCGCTGCGGATCCTTCAGCGTCTCGTAGGCCTCGTTGATTTCCTTGAAGCGCTTTTCGGCGTCCGGCTTGTCCGGGTTCTTGTCCGGGTGCAGCTCCTTTGCGAGCGTGCGGAATGCGGATTTGAGCTCCTGTTCGCTCGCGGTGCGGCTGACGCCGAGCACGTCGTAGTAGTCGCGCTTTGCCATGTGCACACCTGCGCAAGGGCACGGGCACCGGGCCGGCCATGGCCGGCCACCCGTGCGCCGGCTATAGGGGAAGGGAACTGCCGGGGCCGGCGCACTCGCATGCACCGGCCCCGTGAGTGACTATGCCGCGCGCGGCCATCAGGCCGACTTCTTGCGGTCGTCGTCGCGAACCTCCTCGAAGTCGGCATCGACGACGCCCTCGTCGCCCGTACGGCCCGACCCGCCGGCGCTCCCGTCCTCGCCATCAACGCCGCCCTGGCCGCGATACATTGTTTCACCGAGCCGCATCGAGGCCTGGGCGAGCGCCTCCGACGAGCGCTTGATGGCGTCGGTGTCGTCGCCTTCGAGCGCCGATTTGAGCGCGGCCAGCTCCTTGTCGATCTCGCCGCGCACCTCGGGGCTCGCCTTCTCGCCGAACTCCTTGAGCATCTTCTCGGTGGAGTTGACCAGCGCTTCGCCCGAGTTGCGCACCTCGACCGCCTCGCGCTTGGCGTTGTCCTCGGCCTCGTTCGCCTTGGCCTCGGCCACCATGCGCTCGACTTCCGCGTCGGAAAGGCCGCCCGAGGCCTGGATGCGGATCGACTGCGCCTTGCTCGTGGCCTTGTCGAGCGCCGAGACGTTGACGATGCCATTGGCGTCGATGTCGAACGTCACCTCGATCTGCGGCACGCCGCGCGGTGCCGGCGGAATGCCTTCGAGGTTGAACTGGCCGAGCAATTTGTTGTCGGCCGCCATCTGCCGCTCGCCCTGGAAGACGCGGATCGTCATGGCGTTCTGGTTGTCTTCGGCCGTCGAGAACACCTGGCCCTTCTTGGTCGGGATCGTCGTGTTGCGATCGATCAGCCGGGTGAAGACGCCGCCCAGCGTCTCGATGCCGAGTGAAAGCGGCGTCACGTCGAGGAGCAGGACGTCCTTGACCTCACCCTTCAGCACGCCAGCCTGGATCGCCGCGCCGATCGCCACGACCTCGTCCGGGTTGACGCCCTTGTGGGGCTCCTTGCCGAACATGTTCTTGACGGTTTCCTGGACCTTCGGCATGCGCGTCATGCCACCGACGAGCACCACCTCGTCGATCTGACCGGCCGCGAGCTTGGCGTCCTTGAGTGCCTGGAGGCAGGGCGCCTTGGTGCGCTCGATGAGATCGTCGACGAGACTTTCGAGCTTGGCGCGCGTCAGCTTCATGGCGAGGTGCTTCGGCCCCGAGGAATCCGCCGTGATGTACGGCAGGTTGATCTCGGTCTGGCTCGAGGACGAGAGTTCCTTCTTGGCCTTCTCCGCCTCGTCGCGCAGCCGCTGCAGCGCCATCTTGTCCTTGCGCAGGTCGATGCCGTTTTCCTTGCGGAACTCGTCGGCGAGGTAGTCGACGATGCGCATGTCGAAGTCCTCGCCGCCGAGGAACGTGTCGCCGTTCGTCGCCTTCACCTCGAAGACGCCGTCACCGATCTCGAGGATCGAGATGTCGAAGGTGCCGCCGCCGAGGTCGTAGACCGCGATCGTTCGCGTGCCGTCCGTTTTGTCGAGGCCATAGGCGAGGGCTGCCGCCGTTGGTTCGTTGATGATGCGCAGCACCTCGAGACCGGCGATCTTGCCGGCGTCCTTGGTCGCCTGGCGCTGGGCATCGTTGAAGTAGGCGGGCACGGTGATGACGGCTTCCGTCACCGGCTGGCCGAGGTAGTCCTCGGCGGTCTTCTTCATCTTCTGGAGGATGAAGGCCGAGATCTGCGAGGGTGAGTAGGCCGTGCCCTGCGCGCGCACCCAGGCGTCGCCGTTGTCCGCTTTGACGATCTCGTAAGGTACGAGTTTCTTGTCCTTCTCCACCATCGGGTCGGAGAAGCGCCGCCCGATCAGGCGCTTGATGGCAAAGAGCGTGTTTTCCGGGTTGGTGACGGCCTGGCGCTTGGCGGGCGCGCCGACGAGTCTCTCGCCGTCCTTGCCGAACGCCACGACCGAGGGAGTCGTGCGCGCGCCTTCCGAATTCTCGATGACCTTGGGCTCCTTGCCGTCCATGACAGCGACGCAGGAGTTCGTCGTACCGAGGTCGATGCCGATGACTTTCGACATGTGGTTGATTCCCTCACATTTGGCAGACCGGCCGGACCCCTCATGGCATCCGGAATGGGCTCCGTTGGCGGCGCCGGAGCACTTCGGTCCCCGCGAAATTGCGACAGCCGCCAGCTTGCGCGGTATATAGGAAGATGGCTTGTGGCACGCAACCGCACCCGCGTCGATCCGGAACGCGCGATTTGCGGAGGCTCTTGGTGGTTTCCCGGACCCTTCTGGGCGCTTTGGCGACCGGTGTCGAGCGTGCCTAGGGCGATTGCGGCCCGACGATCGCAGCGAGCAGGCGATGGTTGTGAACCGGAACGATGATGGCCCGCCGGTCCCCGCCGAGGGGGCGGGGCTGCCAGACGGCCTCGTTCTCATGCCTGGCCACTTCGACGCCGCTGCGGCGGCTGCACTCTGGCGGGAAATCACCATTCGGCTCGAAGCGGCACCCCCGTTCCAGCCGACCATGCCGCGAACGGGGCGCCCCTTCTCGGTTCGCATGAGCAATTGCGGGAGCCTCGGCTGGGTCTCGGATCGCGATGGCGGCTACCGCTATGAGGCGTGCCACCCGCTGACCGGTCGGCCCTGGCCCGCGATGCCGGAGGCACTCCTCGACCTCTGGCGGCTCGTCGCGCCGGCCGCGCCGCTGCCCGAGGCCTGCCTCGTCAACCTTTATGCCGCCGGCTCCCGCCTCGGACTCCACGTCGATGCCGATGAGGAGGACTTCGGCCAGCCCGTCGTCTCGGTCTCCCTCGGCGACGATGCCTGGTTCCGCATCGGCGGTCCGGGGCGCCGTGACCCGACGCGGAGGGTGCTGTTGCGCTCGGGCGATGTCCTCGTCATGGGCGGTAAGGCGCGGCGGTGCCATCACGGGATCGACCGCATCCTGGCGGGCACCGGCCGGATCGCCGGCCTCCAGGGTCGCTGCAACCTCACTCTTCGTCGCGTCCGCAAGGCTTGAGTGTCGCGCCTGCCACGGTGCAACTCCGCCACACTTGCCGAAACCATGGCCTCGGACGACACTCCCGCGCCGCCTCTGCAACTCGAGTTCTGTCATCGTGCTGTGATGGCTTGCTGCGGCGTGCGCGATCGTCTGCTCTCTCCGGGAGGTTGTGAATGAGCGATCGGGAGGCTCCGGCCACGGGTTCCGGTTTGGGCATCGAGGACTATCTCAAGGCCCGGCTCGATGATCTCGACGGCATGCTTCGCAAGCCGCGCTCGGACCGTTTCACCAACGCCGTCGCCATTTGCGTCGCCATCATCTCGGCGTTCCTGGCGGTCAGCTCCGTCAAGAACGGCAACGTCGTCCAGGCGAACGGCGCCGACCGTCGCGAGATCGCGAACCTCTGGAATCAGTATCAGGCCAAGCGGCTGCGCCAGTTCGTGCTAGACGCCAAGCTCGATGAGTACGATGCCCTCTATGCCGGCGCGCGCAGGGCGGAAATGCCGCCCGCCCTCGCCAACCGCATCGTCGCATGGACCACTGAGCGCGACCGCTACGTCGTCGAACTGAGGCAGCTGTCGCGCGATGCCCGGGCGATCGAGGCGCGTGTCGCCAATCGGGTCGTCACGGACGATCAGCTCGATATCGCCGAGGCATTTCTCGCCCTATCCCTTGCGCTTTTCGCACTCGCGGCCTTGACCAAGCTCGGCTGGATGCTGGCGCTCGCGCTCTGCGTTGGCGGCGCGGGCGGGTTCTTCTGCATCGCGGCATTCACCCGCATCGACTGGGCCCACCCGATGCTGATGATCCGGCTTTTCGAGGGCTGAACCACGCGCCCCGCCTCGGCGGCGCTCCGGCGAGAGCGAAATGGCATGCGATCCTCGCCCCGTCGCGGCTCCGTGGCGGGGATCGCCCCGCTGTTGCCGAGGGGCGACAATTATGCATGAGAATCAGTGTATTAATTAACGGTCTGGAGAGCTTGATCAGGCATCCCCGAAGCTCGTCTTCCGCCCACCTCATTAGGAGCGCAGTGCCATGGTGCGTGTCGTCATTGGCGTAATAGCCCTCATCGTGGGTCTGTTCGCCCTCCTTCGACCGGTGACCTCGCAGGGCGCCGGCACCCCCGCCCATCGTGCCCTTGCCGCGATCGGCGGCCGCACCGGGGGCGTGCTCCTCTCCCTCGTCGGTCTTTTCCTCCTGGCCTCGACCTCGTTCGTGCTCATCGACGCGAACTCGGTCGGCCACCTCAAGCGTGTCTATGCCTTCCAGGAGCTGCCGCCCGGGCGCGTCATCGCGGAAAGCGGTGAAAAGGGTCCGCAGGCGCGCATCCTCGGCCCGGGCTTTCACTTCGAACCGCTGATCCGCGTCCTCTATCAGATCGAGGAATTTGCCGTGATCAACATCCCTCAGGGTTACTACGGCGAGATCACGGCCGTCGACGGCAGGCCGATGCCGGAGGGTATGTTCATCGCTCCGGCGGTTCCCGACGACAAGGTCGCGGAACTGCTCGACGCCGAAAAATTCCTCTCCTCGGGAGTGTATTTCAAGGGACCGCAGGAGACCGTTCTGCGCCCCGGCAGCTACCGCATCAACCAGTACCTCTTCGACGTGCGCGTCGCGACCGGCGGCAAGGGCGAAACCAGCACGGCCGCGACCATCATCCCCGCCGGCCACGTCGGCGTCGTCAAGTCCAACGTCGCCGCGCCGGGCACCGACTGCCAGGAGCGCAAGGTCGCCGCCGCCGCCGGCGGGCGCCAGATCCCCGATGCCCTCACCGTTCCGCTCGTCTCGCGGGGCTGTGTCGGCATCTGGCGCGAGCCGCTCTATCCCGGCGCCTACTACCTCAACCGCCGCGCCTACGAGGTGACCCTCGTCGACACACGCGTGCAGACCTGGGAGTACCGGGGCGGCTACAACCGCCGCAAGATCAACCTTTCGATCGATCAGCAGGGCAACCTGCGCCAGACCGAGGAATCCGTGGTCGAGAGCGTTCCGAATGACGCGGCCGATCGGGCGGTTTTCGTCAAGGTCGAGGGCTGGGACATACCGGTCGAATTGCGCGCCCTCGTCCAGGTCGATCCCGAAAACGCGCCCGTGGTGGTCGGCTCCGTCGGCGGCCTCCAGGAGATCGAGAACCGCATCCTGACCCCCGCCATCCGCTCGATCGTGCGCAATGTCGCGGGCTCGGCCATCCGCACGCCAGTGCGTGATGCCGATGGCGCCATCATTGAGCCGATCACCTACGAAATCCGCCCGACCCGCGTCCTCGACCTCATCGAGAACCGTGAGGCCCTCGAGCAGACCATCGAGGCGGCCATCAAGGTGGAGGGCGCCAAGGCCGGCGTCGACGTCAAGGAGATCCGCATCGGCGAGCCGGCGATCCCGCCGGAACTGCTACTCTCGCGGCTCCGCGTGCAGCTCGCCGACCAGTTGAGCCAGGCCTACGACCGCGAGACGGCCGCTCAGAACAAGCGCATCGAAACCGAGCAGGCCCGCGCGACCGCCAACGAGCAACCGCGCCTCGTGCAGCAGCAGATCGAGGTGAAGGTCGCCGAACTGCGTGAGCAGGAGCGCGCCGCCCTCGGCCGCGCCGAGCGTCAGTACCTCGAGGAACTCGCCCGCGGTCAGCTCGCCCAGGCCAACGTCCTCGGCCAGGACCGTGTCGCGCTTCTCCAGGCTCTCGAAAAGACGCTTGCCGCCCTCGAGCGCAAGCCCGAGCTGGTCGGCCTCGTCAGCCGCCTCGTCCCGCATACGGTGGTCGGCGGCGATTCCGGGGGCGGCATGGCAGGCGCGGCGGCCATCCTCGGCAACGCCTTCTCGCGCTCCAACTCGGCGCCCGCAGGCGGCAACTGACGCCACCACCCTCGAGCCGCCGCTGGGCGCGGCGGCTCGCGCGCCTCAACTCGTGCCGGCGGCCGGCTCGCCGGTGTCGCCATTCGGGCCGGCGTCCCCATTGGTCGCCGCCTCGCCCCGAGGGCGACTCGGGCCGCCCGTGGCGACAACCACCATCGCCGGCCGCAGCAATCTGCCCGCGATCTCGTAGCCCTGCTGATAGACCGTCGTGATCGTGCCATCCGGCAGGCTCGGATCGGCGACCTGCTGCACTGCCTCGTGGCGGTTGGGATCGAGCCGCTCGCCGAGGGCCGGGACCCGCACGACCTCGAACTTCTCGAAGGCACCCATCAGTTGGCGCTGGGTGGCGGTGATGCCTTCGAGAAATGCCTTGAGGCGGCTGTCGTCCGCGCCCGGCTCGGGCGCATGCTGCAAAGCGCGCTCGAAGGTGTCGGCGACATTGAGCAATTCGCCGGCGAAGCGTTCGACCGCGAATTTCTGCGCCTTCTCGACCTCGGCGCGCGTGCGCTTACGCAGGTTGTCCATATCGGCGAGCGTCCTGAGCTGCTGATCGCCCGCCTCCGCCAGCGCTCGTCTGACCTCCTCGAGCTGCCGGGTCAGTTCGGCCACCGTTGCCGCCTGCTCGTTCGCGGGCGCTCGATCCGCCGACGCTTCGCCGGTCCCAGCGTCGCCTTGGCCCTCGACATCGACCTTCGCGTGGTCCGCCGGCGTGCCGGCCGCAGCCTGCGCCACACCCTCGTTCACGTCCTCGGGCGCCGGTGCGCCCGTCGCCTTGGATGGTTCGTTCATTCGCCTTGTCCGCTCGAACGCGACATCGCGGCGCAACGGAACCCGTCGGTCGCCGGATCGTCGCAAGTTGCCGATGGCCTGCCCGGTGCCTGCCTTCCTTTGCCGGCGCGCCCCTGAAATCCGGCCGCGCCGACGCGATGGTCACCTGCTTGCGCCCCCGGGCCATGTGAGGTCGGCAAATATCGATGCAAGGTCGATAGATCAAGTGATCAGCTTGCCGACCACGCGCGCAGTGTAGTCCACCATCGGGATGATGCGGCCGTAGTTGAGCCGCGTCGGCCCGATCACCCCGAGCACGCCGACGATCTTCTTTTGCGCATCCGCGACCGGTGCGACGATCAGCGAAGACCCGGACAGTGAAAAGAGATTGCTCTCCGAGCCGATGAAAATGCGCACGCCCTCGCCCTGCTCGGCGCTCCCGAGGATGCGGATCAGGTCGCGCTTCGATTCGAGATCGTCGAACAGCCGCCGGATTCGCCCGATGTCCTCTTGCACGCTGACGTCGGCGAGCAGGTGCGACGTGCCGCGCACGATGAGATTGCGCCGCTCGCTCTCGTCGCCGGACCAGGGACCGAGACCGGCCTCGATGACCCGCCTGCAGAGTGTATCCAGTTCCGCCTTGGCCGCTTGCAGATCGAGCTTGATCCGCAGCCGCGCCTCCTCGAACGAGAGCCCCCGCAGGTGCGCGTTGAGATAGTTGGACGCCTCGGTCAGCACGCTTGCCGGCATCCCCTCGGGCAGGTCCGCGATCCGGTTCTCGACGTTTCCGTCGTCGCCGACGAGGACCACGAGCGCCTTCGTCGGCTCCAGTGGCACGAACTGGATGTGCTTGATCCGCACCACGTGCTTGTCGGTGAGCACCAGTCCGGCGCACAGCGAGAGACCCGAGATCATCTCGCCGGCCTCGGTCAGCACCTCTTCGACCGATCTCGCCTGGCGTGTGGCGCCGATCTTGAGTTCGATCGAGGCGCGCTCTTCCTGTGTCAGATCGCCGAGTTCGAGAAGGCCGTCGACGAACAGCCTGAGGCCCGTCTCCGTCGGCAGCCTGCCGGCCGAGGTGTGCGGTGCATAGATGAGACCGAGTGCCTCGAGGTCGGCCATGACGTTGCGCACCGAAGCGGGCGAAAGCGTCATCGGCAGATGGCGCGACAGATTGCGCGAGCCGACGGGCTCACCCGTGGAAAGGTAGCTTTCCACGATGCGCCGGAAGATCGTCTGGGAGCGCTCGTCGAGTTCAATTCTCGGGTGGCGCGTATCCGTTGTCATCTCGGTCCTTCGCTTGTGCGGCGCTGATCCTCGTCCGCGAGAGGGTAGATAATGGCACGGAGGCGGTCAAACGCCCGCGATTGATCGCCGCCATTCGGCGTTGATATGGTCATTGCTCGTGGCTAGTGTAGGTGGAACGGCCACGAGGGGCGACCCGTCGAAGCGAACGGCGGCGGATCGGCTTGGCTCAGGGGTGGACCTTCAGGTCCGCCTGGCACGCGAATTTCAATCTGTGGAATGCTCGGTGAGCCGCCGGCTCGGGGCGGCTGAGGTGCCGCCGCCGGCCAGCTCCGCCGGGCACTCTCCTCGTTCGTCAGTTCACCCATTTGCGCGACCGGAATTGGACAATGCGACCATCGAAACGTGAGGCTGACGAACTTCGCCCGGTACAATTCGAGCGGGCCGTCTCGCGCCATGCCGAGGGCTCCTGTCTCGTCAGGTTCGGCAACACCCATGTGCTCTGCACGGCTTCCCTCGAGGACCGCACGCCCCCCTGGCTGAAGGGGCAGGGCCGTGGCTGGGTCACCGCCGAGTACGGCATGCTGCCGCGCGCGACCAACGAGCGGGTGCGCCGCGAGGCAACGACCGGCAAGCAGGGCGGCCGCACGGTCGAGATCCAGCGGCTGATCGGACGCTCGCTGCGCGCCGTCGTCGACTTGACCAAGCTCGGCGAGCGCCAGATCGTGATCGATTGCGACGTGCTCCAGGCCGATGGCGGCACGCGCACCGCGTCGATCACCGGCGCCTGGGTCGCGCTGCACGATTGCATCGCCTGGATGCGCGCGCGCGACATGGTGGGTGATGGCGTGCTCCGCGACAACGTGGCCGCCGTCTCCTGCGGGCTGCATGGCGGACGCGCGGTGCTGGATCTCGACTATGCCGAGGATTCGGAGGCCGCCGCCGATGTCAACTTCGTGATGACCGGCGCGGGTGCGATCGTCGAGGTGCAGGCGACGGCCGAGACGGTCGCCTTCTCTCGCGAGGAGTTCGACGAACTCTATCGGCTGGCCGGCAAGGGCATTGCCGACCTCGTCAGTCTGCAGCGCCTGACCGTCGCCTGACGCCGAGCGGCGGCTGGATCGTGTCGCTTGTCGGCGCCGTTTCAGGAGTTGGGACCATGGTCGCCCGCCCGGCCCTCCTCGAGGCCGCTCTCTATGCCGATGATCTCGATGCAGCCGAGCGCTTCTATGCCGGAGTGCTCGGCCTCGAGGTGGTGGTTCGTTCGTCCGGCCGCCATGTTTTCTTCCGCCTCGAGGGCGCCATGCTGCTGGTCTTCGACCCTGCCGGATCGGCGGCCGTTCCGGGCGACGCGCGACTTCCGGTGCCGCCGCATGGAGCGAACGGCCCGGGCCACGTCTGCCTTGCCGCGAGCGCGGCGGAAATCGAGGGCTGGCGGCACAAGCTGACGGCGGCCGGCGTGGCGATCGAGGCCGATTTCGATTGGCCGGGGGGTGGCCGCTCGATCTATTTTCGCGACCCGGCTGGCAATTCGATCGAGATCGCCGAGCCACGCATCTGGGGCTTTTCATGAGTTCGGGAAATTTCGCTCCGCTCCGCTCCGGCCAGAGGCTGCTCGTTGCCAGCCACAACCCCGGCAAGGTCCGCGAGATCCGCGACCTCGTCACCCCCTATGGCCTGGAAGCCGTTTCGGCCGAAGCCCTCGGCTTGCCGGAGCCCGATGAGACCGAGGAGACGTTTTCCGGCAATGCGCGTCTCAAGGCCGTTGCGGCGGCGGTGGCATCGGGCCTACCCGCGCTCGCCGACGATTCGGGCCTCGAAGTCGCCTGTCTGGACGGTGCACCGGGCATCTATTCGGCGCGCTGGGCGGGGCCGGGCAAGGACTTCGCATTCGCCATGGCGAAGGTCCGGGAGGCCGTCACTGCGCGCCTCGGCTGGGAGCCGCCCGGGCCCATTGCCAACTTCACCTGCGCCCTCTGCCTCGCCCTGCCGGATGCCGGCGACAGGGTCTTCGAGGGAAAGGTCTTCGGTCACCTGGTCTGGCCGCCGCGGGGTGCCAACGGTTTCGGCTATGACCCGATGTTCGTGGCCGAAGGCATGCGCGAGACGTTCGGAGAGCTGGAGCCCGCCCGCAAGCACGCCATCAGCCACCGCGCCGCCGCCTTCCGAAAGTTCGTCGCGAACGCCCTGGGCGACCATGGTTGAGCCGGTTCATCGCGGCACCTTCACCGCGTCCCGCCGGTCGTCCGAGGCCGGCGCCCCATCGCCCGACGATCCGGGCTTCGGCATCTATGTCCATTGGCCGTTCTGCGCCTCCAAATGCCCCTACTGCGACTTCAACAGCCACGTCCGCCGCACACCGCTCGAGCACGACCGATTTCGCAGCGCCTACCTCGCCGAACTGTCGACGCTCGCCGGGCGCAGTCGGGCGAGGGCGGTCACCAGCATCTTCTTCGGAGGTGGCACGCCGTCGCTCATGGAGCCGGCCACCGTCGCGGCGGTGATCGACGCGGTTGCGGATCGTTTCGGGCTCGCTTCGGGCGCGGAGATCACCCTCGAGGCCAATCCCTCGAGCGTCGAGGCGGGCCGCTTTGCTGGTTATCGGACCGCCGGCGTCAACCGCGTCTCGCTCGGCATCCAGGCGCTGGTCGACGCGGACCTCGCGCGGCTCGGCCGGCTGCACACCGCGAGCGAGGCGCGTGCCGCCATGGCCGTCGCGCTGACGACCTTCGAGCGCGTTTCTTTCGATCTCATCTACGCCCGGCCGGGTCAGACGCCCGAAGCCTGGGCGCGTGAACTCACCGAGGCCCTCGATATGGCGGCCGGCCATCTTTCGCTCTACCAGCTCACCATCGAGCCCGGTACGCCGTTCGAGGCGCTGCACGCCGCGGGCCGCCTTGTCGTGCCGGATCCGGAAAGCGCGGCTGGGCTTTACGAATTGACCGGCGAGTTGACCACCGCCGCCGGTCTCGAGGCCTATGAGGTCTCGAACTACGCGCGCCCCGGCCAGGAGAGCCGGCACAACCTGCTCTATTGGCGCAATGGCGCCTACATCGGCATCGGCCCTGGTGCCCATGGTCGGCTGGAACGCGCAGGCCCCGCCCCTCATGGCCGCGTCGCCACCGAAAGCGAGCGCCAGCCCGAGCGCTGGCTGACGCGTGTCGAGGAGGTCGGTCATGGCGTCACCCGTGAGGCGGAATTGACGTCCTCGGAAATGGCCGACGAGATGTTGGTGATGGGCCTGCGGCTCACCGAGGGGATTTCGCTCGCCCGCCTCGCGGAGATCTCCGGGCTGGCGCTCGCCCCGGCGTTTCTCGGCAACCTCGAGCGCCAGGGCTTGGTGAATTGGGATCGCGCGGCGGGCCGGCTCGCGGCAACCCCATCCGGTTTGCTCGTTCTGGACAGCCTGCTGGTCGAGCTTTCCCGTGGGCTGCGCCCGGTACCGCCGCCCGCGCCCGCCGTCTGATTGCTCGCCGTCCTAGTAGGTGGCCGGTGCCGCGGGCACCCCGGAATAGAGCGCCGGACCGAACGACGTCGGCGCGGGATCGACGAGACGCGGTCCGAACTTCTGCACCTCGAGAACGGCGAGGCCGCGATCGGACGTGCCCTCGGCGGTCAGCCGGAACAGGCCGTCGATCCCGGCAAACCCGCTCGGCCGCGTCAGGTTGGCGGCGGTGAAGCGCTGGCCGGCGGGGTTGGCCGAGAGTGCAATGGCGAGGCTGACGGCGTCGTGCGCGACACTGGCGATGCGCGGCGGCACGCTGCCATAGGTGGCACTGAAGCGGCTCGTGAATTCGCGCCAGCCATCGGGATCGGGCGCCGGATACCATGCGCCGACGAGTGCCTCCTGCTGGCCGACCGCCGGGAAGTCCCAATCGCTCGTGCCGATGAGGCGCAGCTTGCGCGTGTCGATGTCGTTGTAGGGCAACAGGGTGGCGAGGGTCGGCAAGCTGTCCTGACCGCCCGCGATGAGCAGCACGTCTACGGGGCGTCCGCTGTTGCTGGCCCTGGTCATGGTGTCTTTGACGCGCTTGACCGGATCGAGCATGCCGTTGGCGTCGAGCGGGTAGCTCTGCACCGTGGCGACCGTACCGCCGTTTCGCCGCACCGCGATGTCGAGGGCGGCGGCGAGCCGTTGGCCATATTCGGATTGCGGCAAAAGGGCTGCGTAGTTGCGCCCGCCCTGCTGGCTGGCGAAGCCGACGACCCGCGAGATGTCCTCGCCCGGCATGAAGCTCAGCAGGTAAACCCCGTTGCCGGCGACTGCCCGGTCCGTCGAAAAGGCGATGACCGGCACGTTCGCCGGGCGCGCGACGGCGGCGGCCGCCTCGACGCTCTTTGCGAACAGCGGCCCGATGATGAGTTCGGCGCCCGCCGCGATGGCCTCCTGCGCCGCCTGCCGCGCGCCTTCCGCCGTGCCGGCCGTGTCTTTGGTGAACAGCAGTACGTTCGGGTTGTTCTGCTCGAAGAGCGCGAGTTCCCCAGCTTGCTTGAGGCCTTTGGCCACTTTTCCGGCGGGGCCCGTGGCCGACAGCGGCAGCAGCATGGCCACCTTGACGGGCTGCTGTAGCCCGAGCGCCACCTCGGCCCCGCTGGGCGGCGCCACGTTGGCGGTGCTGCTCGAGGGTTGGTTGACGCCGGGGCCGCTTACGGCACATGCCGCGAGCACGACACCGGCCACGCCGACGGCGACAACGGCACGCGCGCGCATCATGCACGCCCGGACGCCGGACGCTGCTGCGCGCGCGAGGTCCGCCGCGCGATTGCGTGGGCGCACTCCAGCGGTCATGAGGCGCACGAGATGCATTGCGATCACCCGTCCCCAAGGATCGACGCGACAGTTCCGTTGGCCTCTCGTGGTGAGCTAGCCGCTTTGCGGCCTGCTTGCCAATTGTGACCACGCCCAGCTAGCACCATTTGGCCGGCGAGCGTGGCCAAAAAACGGTCACGCCCGAGGCCTGGATGCATCAGCGACCATTTCAATCGCGCAGATTCGGCTTGTACGTTCAATATCGAAGGTAGGAACAACTCGATTGCCCGTACGCGAAACCGCAAAGCCGCCGCGCCCACGCGGCCATTGCGCCACATCGTGCGGCGGACCTGGAGTGCCGATATGAGCGAGGAGACCGGCAATGCTCCGGCGTCGGACTCTGTGACCGATGGCTCCGCCGCGTCGTTTGCGCCTGGAACGCGGGAGGCGCGGGCGCTGGCCGCCGCTGCCCGCCTACTCACCATCCAGCTCCTGCGGCCGCCCGCGCCGGGTCTGCACCTCGTTGCCACTCCCATCGGCAATCTCGGCGACATCACCTTGCGCGCCATCGCCGTCATGGCGCTCGCCGATTGCCTCTACTGCGAGGATACCCGCCACACCCGCAAGCTCCTCGAGCAATGCGGCATCGATCGCCAGCTCCAGGTCTACGAGGACCATGGTGCCGAGCGTGAGAGGCCTCGCATCCTGGCGGCTCTGGCCAGCGGTGCCTCGGTGGCGTTGGTCTCCGATGCCGGCATGCCGCTCGTCTCCGACCCTGGCTACAAGCTGGTGCGTGAGGCCCTCGCCGCCGGCCATGACGTCAGCGTCGTTCCCGGCGCCTCCTCCGCACTCGCCGCCCTCGTCGTTTCGGGCCTTCCGACCGATCGCTTCATGTTCGAGGGGTTCCTGCCCTCGCGCCAACTCGCCCGGCGTCAGCGCCTCGAGGCGCTGCGCGCGGCCGATCTGCCGGTCATCCTGTTCGAGGCCCCCAATCGCCTCGCAGCGCTCCTGGCCGACGGCCGCGAAATCCTCGGCGACCACCGCACCGCCGCTGTCGCCCGCGAGTTGACCAAGCGCTTCGAGGAGGTGCGTCGCGGCTCGCTCGCCGAACTCGCCGAATGGGCCTCGGCGACGCCACCGCGCGGAGAGGTCTGTGTCGTCCTCGGTCCCGCCGTCCCGGGCGAGGTGACGGATGCGATGATCCGCGAGCGGCTCGCCGCCATGCCGGCCGACCTCTCGCAACGTGATGCTGTCCGCCTCGTCGCCGCCGACCTCGGCGTGTCGCGCGGTCGGGTCTACGATCTCAGCCTCGGCAAGGAGGCGCCGCCCGCGCCGGGCGCCGCGCCTGTGGCCGGTCCACCCCCCATTGCAGACCTGCCACCCTCTGGCCCGCGCCCGTCGCGAATGCGCGGGCGCTCGAAGGACCGATGAGCGGCCCGGACCCGCGGGAGCGGCCCGGGTGGGGGGCCGAACGGCTCGCCGAGCGCCGCCGGCGCTACCGGGTGGGCCTTGCGGCCGAATGGCTGGCGGTGCTGCTGCTGACCTGCAAGGGCTACCGCATCCTCGCGCGCCGCCATCGCACGCCGGTCGGCGAGATCGACATCGTCGCGCGGCGTGGGACCACCATAGCCTTCGTCGAGGTCAAGCGCCGTGACAGCGAAGAAGCTGCCATAGCCGCATTCACGCCGCGCCAGGCGCGCCGGCTGGTGCGCGCCGCCGAACACTATCTGGCGGGCCGTCCGCGCCTTTCCCACCTCGCACCGCGCTTCGATCTGGTGACGGCGCGGCCGGGCCGGCTGCCGTCTCATCGCGCGGGCTTCATCGGTGCCTTCGATCGCTCGGGGCTCGATGGCGTTTGACATTGTCGCTGGGCGCGCGTTTCGTCCCGCGACCGGGCAGCCGCGCGCCGTTGCTGGGCGTGTCGGCAGCATTTCGCAAGGACAGGGATCGGGGAGGTGGCAATGGGTTTGCGCGTCGGTGTTCAGATGGACCCCATCGAGCGGATCGCGATCACTGGCGATTCGACGTTCGCGATGATGCTGGAGGCCCAGGCGCGCGGACACGAACTCTTCTACTTCCAGCCGGCCACTGTCACGCTGGACCAGGGTCGGTTGATGGCGACCGGCTCGAACGTGCTGGTTCGCGACGTCGTCGGCTCCCATGCCAGTCTCGCCGAGCCCCGGCGCCAGGATCTCGGCGCTCTCGACGTCGTCCTGCTCCGCCAGGACCCTCCTTTCGACATGTCCTACATCACCAACACCCACCTGCTCGGGCGCATTCATCCCCGCACGCTCGTGGTCAACGACCCGGCTCACGTGCGCAACGCACCCGAAAAACTTTTCGTCCTCGATTTCGCCGATCTGATGCCCCCGACCATGGTGACGCGGAGCCTCGAGGAGGTGCGCCGCTTTCGCGACCGCCACGGCGACATCATCGTCAAGCCGCTCTACGGCAACGGTGGCGCCGGCGTTTTTCGACTCGCGTCGGAGGATTCCAATCTCAATGCGCTCGTCGAGTTGTTCCAGTCCATGTCGCGCGAGCCCTTCATGGTGCAGCAGTACCGGCCGGAGGTGCGCGACGGCGACAAGCGGATCATTCTCGTCGACGGAGAGTTCGCGGGCGCCATCAACCGCGTTCCCGCGAGTGGGGAGACGCGCTCCAACATGCACGTCGGCGGTCGTCCCGAGCCCATCGCGTTGACGGCACGCGACGAGGAGATTTGCCTTCGCCTCGGTCCGGCGTTGCGTGAGCGCGGCCTCCTCTTCACCGGCATCGACGTCATCGGCGATTACCTGACGGAGATCAATGTCACGTCGCCGACAGGAATTCGCGAGGTCAAGCGCTTCGGCGGCAACGACATCGCGGCCATGATCTGGGATGCCATCGAGCGCCGCCGCGCGGCCGCCTGAGGGCGGCTCGCCGAAAGCTTGGGGGGGGATTGTTGTCCCTTGGAGCGACCCGGCGGCCCCCGCCCGTTGTCGAGGCAGGCGTCAGCCAGCTTCGCCCCGCAGTGGACGGGCAAGGAGCGCCCCGATCGCGCCGTCGACGTTGATCTCTCCGCGAACCAACATGGCGACCGCCGCGGTGATCGGCAGATCGAGCCCGAGCTTGCGGGCCATGGCATCGGCCGCCAGCGCCGTCGCCACCCCTTCGCTCACCGCGCGCCGCGCCCCGAGCACCTCCTCGAGCCCGCGCCCCTCGGCCAGCGCGAGCCCGAGCGACATGTTGCGCGATTTGGCATTCGAGCACGTCAGCATGAGGTCGCCGAGCCCGGCGAGCCCGGTGAGCGTGTCCGCCCGCGCCCCGAGCGCGCAGGCGAGCCGGCTCAATTCGGCGAACCCGCGCGTGACGAGGCCGGCGTGCGCGCTGGCCCCGAGATGTCGTCCGGCCACGATGCCGGCGGCGATCGCGAGCACGTTCTTGAGCGCGCCCGCGACCTCGACACCGACGACGTCGTCCGTCCAGTAGATGCGCAGTGACGGACTTGCCATGGCGTGCGCGAGCTTGGCTGCAAGCTCCGCGTCCCGGCTGGCCAGTGTCACCGCCGCCGGCAGCCCGCGTGCCACTTCGTCGGCAAAGCTCGGCCCCGAGAGCACCGCGTATCGCCCCGCCGGCAGGCACTCTGCGACGACCTCGTGCATGAGCTTGCCGCTCGCCACCTCGATGCCCTTGGCGCATCCGACGAGCGGTGTGCCGTCCGACAGGATCGCGGCGAGCACGTCCGTCGCGACCGAGCGCATGTGCTGGGCCGGCATGGCCAGCAGCAGGACATCGAGCCCGGCGAGCGCGCGCGCCTCGCTCGTTGCGCGGATGTTCGCAGCGATCCCGACGTCCGGCAGGTGATCGCTGTGCCCGCTCTCGCGAATGCGGGCGGCATGTTCCTCGTGCCGCGTCCAGAGTGTCACCTGCCGGCCCGCCCGTGCCAGCGAAATGGCGAGCGCCGTGCCCCACGCACCGGCCCCGACCACGCCGACGCGTGTGAACCCGGTCGTTTCGGACGCCCCCGCCGAACTTTCCGTGCCTTGGCTCACGTCGCCACCCCGCTGACGAATTGCGCTTCATCGAGCGGCCAACGCGCACGTGCCGGCACCTCGAGGCCATCCACCCAACCGCGAGCGAGACGTTCGGCGCCCGCCCATGCGATCATTACCCCGTTGTCGGTGCAGAGGCGGGCCGGCGGCACGGCGATGGAAAAGCCGAACCGCGCTGCGAGCGCCGCGAGCGCCGATGCCATTGCCCGGTTCGCCGCCACCCCGCCAGCGACCACGAGCTGCAAGTGTCGCCCCTCGCCCCGGCTCCTGGTGTAAATCTCCATTCCGTTCGCCACGCGATCCATCACTGTTTCGATCGCCGCCGCCTGGAACGCGGCACAGAGGTCGCGCGCCGTCGCCTCGTCGATCGGCTGCAGGGTCTCGGCGATCTGGCGCACCGCCGTCTTGAGGCCGGCGAACGAGAAGTCGGCCCCCGGCCGGCCCTTCAGCGGCCTCGGCAAGGCGAACCGGTCGGCCGTACCCGATACGGCCAGCCGCTCCACCGCCGGGCCGCCCGGATAACCGAGCCCGAGCATCTTGGCGGTCTTGTCGAAGGCCTCGCCGAGCGCATCGTCGATGGTGCCGCCGATCCTGCGATAGCGCCCGATGTCCTCGACCGCGAGCAGTTGCGTGTGGCCTCCCGAGACCAGCAGCAGCAGGTAGGGTGGCCGCACCCCTTCGCTGAGACCCACCGTCAGTGCGTGCCCCTCGAGGTGGTTGACCGCAACGAGCGGCTTGCCCGCCGCGAGTGCAAGCATCTTGGCGGTCACCAGTCCGACCATGACGCCGCCGATGAGACCGGGTCCCGCCGTCGCCGCGATGCCGTCGAGGTCAGCCAGCGAGACACCAGCCTCGGTCAGCGCCGCGGCCACAACGGTGTCGGTGATCTCGGCATGGGCGCGCGCCGCGATCTCCGGCACCACGCCACCGAACTCGGCATGTGCCGCCACCTGATCGCGCACCACGTTGGAGAGGATCGTACCCCGGCCATGGGCATCGCGCCGCACGACTCCGGCCGCGGTTTCGTCGCAACTCGTCTCGATGCCGAGCACCAGGAGTTCGCGGTTTCTCGTGGTGACGGTCATGGCGTGACGAATCCTTGGTCGTCCGGCGCGATTGCGCAGCCCCTTGCGGTTGCAGGCCGGCGCGCCACGGCGCATTAGTCACCCGTTGGGCTTTGCCGGTCTCACCGGTGAGAGACCTCCGCGGGTGCGCCCGATTGAGCGAGGTAGGATGGATCATGGTCGAACGCAATGCACAGCAGGTACGCATCGGCACGCGCGGCAGCGTCCTGGCGCTGGTCCAGGCCAACGCGGTCCGCGATGCCCTGATCGCAACGGGTGCGATCGGGCCCGAGGCCGTCGAGATCGTCGAGATCAAGACCACGGGAGACCGCATTCTCGATCGTGCCTTGAAGGCGGTCGGCGGCAAGGGCCTCTTCACCAAGGAGATCGAGCAGGCCCTTCTGGACCGCCACATCGACATAGCGGTGCACTCGATGAAGGATATGGCCACGCAGCCGCCGGAAACGCTTTCGATTGCCGCCATGCTGCCGCGTGAGGACGTGCGTGATGCCTTCGTTTCCCCGCTCGCCCGCTCGCTTGCCGACCTGCCTCCCGGGGCGCGCCTCGGCACCGCTTCGCTCCGTCGCCAGGCGCAGGTTCTGCGTCGGCGTCCGGATCTCGAAGTGGTCATGTTCCGCGGCAACGTGCAGACCCGCCTCGCCAAGCTCGAGCGCCGCGAGGCCGATGCAACACTTCTCGCCATCGCCGGCCTGCGCCGCCTCGGAGCAGAGGCCCATGCAGCGAGCGTGCTGAGTGTCGAGGAGATGCTGCCGGCCGTCGCCCAGGGCGCGATCGGTGTGCAGGTCCGCACCGACGACCAGTTCACCGCCGGCCTCGTCGCCCCCCTGGACCATGCCCCGACCAGTGCCGCCGTCGCCGTGGAGCGCCGCTTCCTGGCCGGCCTCGACGGTTCGTGCCACACCCCGATCGCCGGTCTCGCCGTGATCGAGGGCGGTGAGGTCGTTCTGCGCGGCGAAATCCTGTCGCCCGACGGTCGCCAGCACTATGCGGTCGAGCGGCGCGGTCCTCTGGCCGATGGATTGGCACTCGCCGATGCGGCGGCCGACCACCTTCGGATCGCGGCGGGCAGCGCGTTTTTCGAGGCGCTGCGCTCGTGAGGGTTCTGGTGACGCGGCCGGAGCCAGGCGGCTCGAACTTTGCCGGGTTGCTCGAGGCCGGGGGTCACCAGTGCCTCCTCGCACCGATCGCGCGGATCGAGCCTTTGTCCGTAGACCTGCCCAGCCCGACCGACGTCGCCGCCCTCGTTCTGACCAGCGCCAACGGGCTCCTGGCATTTTCCGGGCATGGTGCGATCCCCGAGGCGTTTCTCGGGTTGCCGCTGTTCGCTGTCGGCGACGCCACTGCCGATGCCGCCCGTGCCGCCGGCTTTCGTGCCGTCCGCCCGGGGCCCGGGGACGGCGCCCGCCTCGTCTCGGTCATCCGCGACGAACTCCTGGCCGACCGCGAGGCAAGTCGAGATACCGAGGGCCGCGCAGGGCTCGTCTGTCACCTGACCGGCGACCGTCTCGCCGTCGACGTCACGGCTGCGCTCACCGACGCGGGCATTGCCGCCCGCAGCATCGCGGTCTATCGCACGCGCTACGTTACGACGCTGCCGGACGCCATCGCCACCGCGCTCGACGACGCCGCTCTCGATGCCGTAACCCACTTCTCTGCCGAGGGGGCACGCAGACTGGTTGCGCTGTCGGTCGCATCCGGCCGTGCAGAACAACTGGCCAGCTTGCGGCACTACTGTTTCTCGCCCGCGATCGGCGAAGCACTTGGCCGAGCCCTTGCAGAGCATGTATCGAGGGGGCGCGGTGGGCTATGGATCGCGGTGTCGCAAAAGCCCAACAGTCAAGAACTACTTGCACTGCTGGGTGGCGGCGCGGCAAGATGATCTGAACACAATCCGCTGATATTCGGGCACCGCCCCGCGCGCCCGGAGCCTCCGACGATCGGAGCTTCGAGGCATCGCATTCGGTGCGCTGCCGTGTTCTGGCGCGCCGCGCCGGGGCCGGCGACGAGAGGAAGACGATGGCCAAGCGCACTCCACCGAGACGCCCGTCGGGGCCGCATCAGCAGCGGCCGACGGCGACGATCGATCTGAAGGCCAAGGAGGTTCGCAGCGCGCCGGCCTCATCGGCGGCATCTTCGGCACCTGCGATGGGCGCAGCCTCCTCGGCAACGGCGACCGCCGCGAGCCAAGCGGCGCCGACCGCGACGTCGACGCCTCCGGCCCCCACCTCAACCAGCAAATCCCAGGCATCGGCCATGACCAACCCAACCCCGAGCCGACCGCTCACTTTCGTTGGTGACGCAGGTCACGTCCGCCCCGCAATGCCCTCGGAGCGGGCTTCTGGAGCTGCCGACGCGACGACATCCTCGGCGCGAGCTTCGGCCCCGGCCTCGGCCGTCCCTTCCTCGCCGGCGAGATCGTCGACCGGCGCAACGAGGAGCGCAGCGGACAGCGCCGCCTCCTCCGCCTCGGCGGGCTCTTCTTCGGCTGCCGCTGCCGACGCACCGTCGGGTGGCAATGGCGGCTCGAGCGCGACCACGTCCCCGGCTCCCGCTCGGGCCTCGGGTGGCGGCGTCCTCGGCATGCTGAGCCACCTTGCCGCCGGCATCGTCGGCGCCCTGGCGGTGCTGTTCGGCGCCCAGCATCTGCCAGGTGTCCTTCCGTCCGGCCTTCTTCTGGCGCCGACCGAGGTTGCCGGCGATCCGGCGGAACTGGCCAACCTTCGTTCGACGGTGGCGAACCTCGAGCAGCGTCTGGCCGGGATGTCCGCTCCCGACGGCGATGGCCTCGCCACGATTTCCGGGCGGTTGACTGCCGTCGAACAGCTTGCCGGCGGCCTCGCGGATTTGCAGTCGGGCCAGAAATCGCTCGCCGAGCAGACCGCGGCCTTGGCCCAGCGTCTCGACGGCGCGGCCACCGCGACGCCGGCCGCGTTGCCCACCGACTTCACCGACCGTCTCGCGGCCCTCGAGCAGGCGCTCGCCAAGCTCGGCGAGGCTCCGGCGGCCGCATCGGCCCCCGATGTAGCGCCGCAGTTGGCCGCCCTCGGTGGCCGGATCAACGACTTTTCCGTCGCGCTCGACACGCGAACCGAAGCCTTGCGCGCCGAGGTCGGCGAGCGGCTGACAGCCTTCGAGGGGCGCCTATCCGGGGAAGTGACCGCGCTGCGCGCGGCGGGCGAGGCGCGCCTCGAGGCGATCGAGACGCTGAAGGCCGGTGACCGTCGGCTCGGACTCGACATCGAGGCGATCAAGTCGGGCACCGAAGCTCTCACCAGCCGCCTCGACCGGGTCGCCGCCGCACAGGACGAGCAGAGCGCTGGCATGCGCACCGTCACCGAGCAGGTCCAGCGCGTCGAAACGGCCGTGACGGCCTTCTCCGACACCATGGAGAAGACGCTGGCCGGCTTTGCGACCGACGACAAGGTGCAGGCTGCGATCGCCCCGTTGGCGATCCGGGTCGGACAAATGGCCGCCGATGTCGGGCGTGTGGTGGAGAACGAGAGCCTGCGTCAGCAGTCCAGCCGCCAGATCGTCCTCGCCCTCGAACTCGCCGACCTGCGCCGCGCCCTGGCGCGTGGCGAACCGGCCGGCCCGATCCTCGCGCGCGTCAAGGAGTGGGCGCCCGCCGATCTCGATCTCTCCGGCCTCGAAGGCATTGCCAGCTCCGGTGCGCCGAGCCCCGTCGAACTCCAGCGTGCGTTCCCGGACATGGCACGCGCGGCACTCGATGCCGAGCAGGCCGCGAGCGGTGACGGCAGCGTCGTCGGCCAGCTCTGGTCCGGTGCCCGCTCCCTGGTCAAGGTGCGACGCACGGGTGATATCGCGGGCGACGGAACCGAGGCTGTGGTCGCACGCATGGAGACACGCCTTGGCGCGGGCGATCTCGCCGGCGCGCTCGAGGAAGCGGCCGGCCTCCAGGGGCCCGCCCGCGAGGCGATCGCTTCCTGGCTTGCCCAGCTCGAGTCGCGCGTCGCGGTCGACAAGGCGATGGCCGATATCGAAGCCCGCCTGAAACAGCGCCTGGCCGGCGCCCCAGCGAACTGATGGGCCGGCGTCGTGCGGGCGAACCGGCTGGCGGGTGGAAGCCGAGCTACGATTTGATGGTGGTCCGATGATCAGACTGATCGCATTTTTTGTCGCCGTGGCCGCTATCGCCTACGGCATGTCCTGGCTGGCCGATCGCCCGGGCAACCTCGTGATCGACTGGCAAGGCTACGAGGTCACCGTTCCGCTGATGAACGCGGTCATCGCGCTGCTCGTCCTTGTCGGCGGTTCCATTCTGTTCTGGTCGATATTGCAGCGGCTGCTGACCAGTCCCGGCCAGATCCTCGACCTGTTGCGGCGGCGCAAGCAGACCAAGGGCATGGACGCGCTCTCCACGGGCATCATCGCGGTCGGGGCTGGCGACCGCGAGCTCGCCATGCGCTACGCCCAGCAGGCCCGCCGCACACTCCCGCACGAGCCGCTGACCGACCTCCTGCGTGCCCAGGCAGCGCAATTGTCAGGCGACGAGATTACTGCGCATCGCATCTACGAGGCCATGCTCGGCGATCCCAACACCGAGCTACTCGGACTTCGCGGCCTTTTCCTTGAGGCCAAGCAGCAGAACGCCGACGAGGCGGCCCGCCAGTTCGCCGAGCGGGCCATGCGCATCAATCCGAAGCTGGAATGGCCCATCGCGGCGCTGTTCGACATCCAGTGCCGTGAAGGGCGCTGGGCCGAAGCGCTCGAAACCCTCGCCGTCGCGCAGCGCAGCGGGCACATCACCAAGGACGTCGCCAAGCGCCGTCGTGCCGTGCTTCTCACGGCCCAGGCGCAGCGCCAGGAAGACCAGGACATCGACGAGGCGATGCGTCTCGCCACCGAGGCCCACAAGCTCGCCCCCGATCTCGTTCCGGCCGGCGAGATCGCCGGTCGTCTTCTCGCCAGTCGGGGCCACACCGCCAAGGCCGCCAGCATCCTGCAGGCGACATGGAAGGCCGCGCCCCACCCCGATCTCGCGCTCGCCTATGCGTTCGCGCGGCCGGGTGACTCGCCAAAGGATCGCCTGCGGCGTGTCAAGGAGCTGACGGCCCTTCGCCTGCACGAACTCGAGGCGCCGATCGCCGTTGCGGTCGCGGCCGTCGAGGCACACGATTGGCAGGCCGCCCGCCACGCATTGCGTCCGCTGCTCGACCGCCGCCTGACCAAGCGTGTTTGCACGTTGATGGCGCGCATCGAGGGGGGCGAATTCGGCGACCGCGGCAAGGTGCGCGAATGGATCGCCCGCGCGGTGAACGCGCCGCGCGATCCCGCCTGGATCGCCGACGGTGTCGTCTCGGACCATTGGGCGCCCGTATCGCCGGTGACCGGGCGACTCGACGCTTTCGAGTGGCGCACGCCCACCGAGGCGCTCGACAAGTCCCGCCAGGCCCTGATGATGGAAGAGTTGGTGCCCTTGGCCGCCGCCGCCGGCGGGCTGCTCGATGATGCCGGAATGGGTCAGCGCAACGGGAGCAACGGCGGCCACGCCAAATCCACCGCCGCCGTGCCCGAAGCCGACGTCGAGGTCGTCGAGGTGGAGCCGGAAGGGGGGCCTGCGAGCGGTTCGGGTCCGAGCGCGAAGGATTTCGCTGTCTCGACCGGTCGGGCTGCGCGCACGGCGACCGGCTGACGTCGCGCACCGACGGGGGTTCGCCCGGGCTGGACCGCCGTACCGGGCGGTGCTTGGCCTTGCCCGCCATGCCGGCGGTTACGTCTTGCGCGATGGGGGCGAAGAAGCTAAGCACCCGCGATGCGCGCCGCCGAAGCTCCGGCGTGCGCCCGACGTGGGGCCGCCACGGCCCGACCGCCGCTTTAGCTCAGTTGGTAGAGCACATCATTCGTAATGATGGGGTCGTCAGTTCGAGTCTGACAAGCGGCACCATTTTTCCCACGACGAAGCCAACCGACGGCCGAGTTCCGATCGCCGACCCCGACCCTCTCGGCGTGGAACACGGCGCCCGCTGTGCATTGGCTCTCGCGCTTCCATTCGCGCGCGTGTCGGAGCATCATGGCAACCACGAGTGCGAAACCGACACGAACCATGGGGAGCGGCCATGAGAGTGCGTGGGTGGTGGCGGAGTGGGTTGGCCCGATCGACGGCGCTCGTCCCTGAGCCGCGTCGCAGACCCTCGGAATCTCGCCGCATCGCAGGCCATGCGGGGTGGGCCCTTCTCACGGCCGTCACCATCGCCGTCGCAATTGCTGGCCCCGGTCGTTCCGAGGCCCAGCAGCTCGTGGGTTCGCCGCGCGCGGACTTCGGCAAGGTCGTGCTCTCGGACCGCCAGGCGGCCGCCGGCGGTGCCACCTTCGAGGCCAACATCGGGGCCTACAACAACGAGCCCGTCGCGAATTATGGTC
>WGLQ01000013.1 GCA_016125495.1 Hyphomicrobiales bacterium
CCTACACGCGGCGCCTGATGGCGGCGGTTCGCCCGAAGCCTGAAGCCGGCCAAAGCGACAGCGACGCGGCCGGGCACCTGCGCGACGTGCCGGCGCTCGAGATGCGAAACGTGACCGCTGGCTATGGCCGTCGGGCGGACGGGTCACCGGCCGTCACGGTGCTGCGCGACGTCAACGTGACGATCGAGCGCGGGCACGTGGTCGGCGTGATCGGCGAATCCGGCTGCGGCAAATCGACGATGGCGCGCGTGATGGCGGGCCTGCTGCCGGCAGCGAAAGGCCAGGTGCTGCTCGACGGAAAGCCGCTCGCACCCGGCGTCAAGGAGCGAAAACGCTCCGAGCTGCAGCTCGTGCAGTTCGTCTTCCAGATGGCCGATACCGCGCTCAACCCGCGCCAGCGCATCGGCGACATCATCGGCCGGCCGCTGACCTTCTATCACGGCATAACGGGACGCAAACGACGCGAGGCTGTGAAAGAAATCCTCGACCTCGTCGAATTGCCGCGCGTCTTTGCGGAGCGCTTTCCGAGCGAGTTGTCCGGGGGGCAGAAGCAGCGGGTCAATCTGGCGCGCGCGCTGGCGGCCAAGCCCGAGGTCTTGCTCTGCGACGAGGTGACGTCGGCGCTCGATTCGATCGTCGGAGCCAATGTCATCCAGTTGCTCAAGGGATTGCGGGACAAGACCGGCGTCTCGTTCGTCTTCATCAGCCACGACCTTTCGACCGTCGCCTCCTTCGCCGACGAGATCGTCGTCCTCTATGCCGGACGGGTCGTGGAAAAGGGGCCAGTCGACCAAGTGCTGTCGCCGCCTTTCCATCCCTATACGCGTCTGCTGATCGCCTCGGTACCGGAGCTGCGCGTCGGCTGGCTCGAGGAAACGACGGCGACGCGCGAGGCGCTCTCGGGAATTTCGCGGGGCGTGACGCTGACCGACGTCGGCTGCCCATTTTTCGACCGCTGCCCAGTGGCGATCGATGGGCTCTGCGACAAGGTGGTGCCACCAACGCGAGAGGACGAGCACGGCTTCAATCACACCATCGAGTGCCATCGCGAGGTGGACGAGCTGCGCACGCCGATGGGCGGACCATTGCTCGTGCCAGCCGGGACCGACTGAGCGCCAGCCCGTCGGCAATCATTCAGAGCGACACGAGCGCGAGCAGGGCGGTCCGGGGAGATGAAATCCCCGCGCCCACGGCTCGAGTCCCGCCCGCCCTCAGGCGACGGGACGACGCGGTCTGATGACCGCAGATGGCGTGTTCCGGTGCAAAGCCACGAGCACGCCGCTGACGACGATCAATGATATGCCGAGCCAGGAGACGAGGTCCGGAACCGCTCCGAAGATCACGTAGCCGAGCAATATCGCCGCAACGATCTCGACGTAGGAGAAGGGCGCGAGCAGGCCGACGGGTGCCCGGGCGAGAGCCGTCAGGAACAGCAGCTGGCTGCCGCCGGTGGTGACCGCCACGAGTGCCAGGGCACCGACTTGCGGCCAAGTCGGCGTCGTCCAGTAGAACGGCAGCACGGCGAGCAGCGCCGTCGAGGCGATGAAGTGGCCCCAGAAGGCGGTCACGAAGGCCGGCGAGAGCGGGCCGAGCTTGCGGTTGAGGAACAGCTGCACCGCGACCAACGCGCCGCACAAGAGGGCGAAAAGCGCCCCGATGTTCACGGCTTCGGTGCTCGGCCGCATGACGATGAGCACGCCGGCAAATCCCCCCATGATGCCGAGCCAGAGGATGCCCCGCACGCGCTCGCCGAGAAACGCGGCCGCGAGCGCGGTCATGAGGAACGGATAGACGTAGAGGATGGCAATCGACTCGGCGAGGCCGAGATGATGCAGGCTCGCCATGAAGGCGAGCGCCGAGCCGCAGATCATCAGGCCGCGCACGATCTGGAGACCGGGCCGCGACGGCTTCCAAACCGCCCCGCCATTGAGCCAGATCGCGATCGGCAACATCATGAGGGCACTGCCGAATGTCCGTCCCCAAACGACCATGACATCGTTGAGCCCGCCAGCGAGGAGTTTCATCTGCGCCCCGTTGCAGGCGCCGACGATCGCACCCCCGATCATCATGATGATGCCGATACGCCAACGGGCGCTTTCGTCGATTGGAGCGGCGGGGGATGCGCCACCCGTCGCGGCGGTCAAGGGCCGGGCCATCTCACGCACGCTCCGCGAATGCTGCGGCCGCGGCGGCAACCTGCTCGCGGTCCAACTCGAAGCCGAGGCCGGGGGCCGCGGGCAGCGAAAGTCGACCACGCTCCGGGCGCAGGGGCGGGTGGGCGACGATGTTGTCGCGGGCGAGCTGCCACATGATCTGGTTTCCGTCGTCGAGGTTGGGGATGGCGCGGGCGAGATGATGCTCAGCGCAGGTGGTGATGCCGGTGGTGAATGAGGAATGGATGCAGACCTTGAGGCCAGCCGCCTCGGCGATGGCCGCAACCTTCATCATGCCGGCAAGGCCGCCCGTCTCACGCGGCCCGATCACCAGGAGATCGGCAGCGCGGCGACGACAGACCTCATAGACATCGTAGATTGTGAATATCGACTGGTCGGCCGCAATCGGCGTGTCGACACTGGCGCGAACATGGGCGAGCGCCTCGAGCGACCAGCTCGGGGTCGGCTGCTCGACGAAGTCGATGTCGAAGCGTTCCAGCCGGCGGATCATGCGGATGGCGGTGTGCGGATCCCAGCTCTCGTTGGCATCGAGGCGCAGGCGCGCGTTGCCGATGGCCCCGCGCACCGCCTCGACGATGGCGAGATCCTCGGCCTCGGTGCGCCCGACCTTCAAATAGATGATGGGCTCGCCGGCAGCAGCTCCCGCGGCGGCATCGGCGGCGAGTTCGTCCGGCGTATCACCCTGGAGGAAATAGAAGTAGCCGACGCTGTCGCGGTGCGCCCCGCCGAGCAAATTGAAAACCGGCTCGCCCGCCGCCTTACCCGCAAGGTCGAGCATGGCCATGTCGATGCCGGACACGAGTTGGTGGGCAAAGCGCATGTTGTTGGCGCCGAACGCCATGAAGTCCTGCTTCAGGATGCGCTGGTAGACCGGCGCCCAATTCCACGGCGAGAGACCGACGACGTGGCGGGCGACGTGGCGCAGGATGCGCGCGGTCGCGGTCGGCTCGGGGGCCACGGTGCACTCGCCGATGCCGACCAGGCCGGCATCACTTTCGAGCTCGAGCAAATTGACGACGAAGTCCTCGCGGATGCCCTGCGACCAATGGTAGGGCTTCTTCAAGGGCAGTCGAAGGGAGGTCACGCGGACGTCGGTGATCTTCATGGCCGAAGCGGATCCGGTAGGACGAGCGAGACGCCTGGTGGGATCGTCGGCCCGTTCGGGGATCCCTCCCAGGCGCGGACGAACCTCGACGATAGCCTCACACCCGGGTGCCGTCCATGGCGGGTTGCATGTGGCAGCCATGCGCGATGATACGGACGGATCGGCCCTGCAACGCCGACGGCAATGGAGTGCACATGCGGCAACTCGTTCGCATCCTCCTGGCGGCCACCGGTCTTCTGGCGACGGGACTTGCAATTCTCGGTGCACTGCTGCCTGGACTGCCGGCAACGCCGTTCGTCCTCGTCGCGCTCTGGGCCTTTGCCCGTTCGAGCCCGCGATTGGCCCGGGCTCTCGAAGACATCCCCTTGCTCGGACATGCGCTCGCCGAGGCACGCCGTTTCGAGGCGCGCCGACGATTGCGTTGGCAGATCAAGGCTCTTGCGCTCGGGATGGCGTGGTCGTCGTTCCTGCTCACCGCACTGGTCCTGGCGCCACGGAATACCGGTTTGACACTCACGGTCGGGGGCGCGGCGCTGCTGGCGACGGCGGCGATGATCTGGATTCCCACGGATCGCGATTGAGCCTGCCGGTTGCGGACCGTCAGTCGTGCCGGGCCGGCGCAACCGGACGGCGACGCAGGAAGGGAATGTAGCCGCCGCCGATCGAATGACCATGTCCACGCATGCTGCGTGCGATCAGGGCGACGGGAAGGAGACCGGCCGCAACGAGAACCAGGGCGGGCGTCGAGGCCTGTGCCAGACGTTCGTCGGAGGCAAGGCGATAGGCCTGGATCGCCAGCGTGTCGTAGTTGAAGGGGCGGATGATCAACGTTGCCGGGAGCTCCTTCATGGTGTCGACGAAGACCATGAGGAGCGCCGTCGCGATGCCCCCGCGCAGGAGCGGCAAATGGATCTGCCAGACCACACCGGCCTGACTGCGCCCGAGGACACGGGCGGCGGCGTCCATGTTCAGCGGAACCTTGCCGAGGCTGGCCTCGATGCCGTTGAGCGCGACGGCCATGAACCTGACGACATAGGCAAAGACCAGCCCGGCGACCGAGCCGAGGAGGAGAAGGCCGGTCGAAACGCCGAACCAGTCGCGCGCGAAGCGATCCAGCGCGCCGTCGATGGTGGCAAGGGGAATGAGGACACCGACGGCGATGACGGCTCCGGGGACCGCGTAACCGAGCCCGGCAAGACGAACGGCGGCAGCCGAAATGGCACCGGGCACGAGACGCGCGGTCAAGGCGAGCACGAGCGCGATGGCGACGGTGGAAAGCGCAGCGAGCGCGCCGAGCGTCAGGGAATTGGCGATGAGCGTCAGATAACGAGCGCTCAGGATGTCGTGACCATCGACGTACGAAAGGTGGAGGAGAACGAAAACAGGAACGACGAAGCCGAGGAGGACCGGCAGCGCGCAGGCCGCGCATGCGGCCATGCCGAGCCAGCCTTCCAGCGTGAAGAGCTTGAGGTCGCGGGCCTGGCGGCTCGAATAGAAGCGGGCGTTGCGGCGCTCGTGGCGTTCGACGAGGACCAGGACGAGGACGACGGCGAGCAGCATGGTGGAGAGCTTGGCGGCGGCGGCGTTGTCGTTCATGGAGACGAGCGCCTTGTAGATGCCCGTGGTGAACGTCTGCACGCCGAAGTGGGCGACGGTGCCGAAGTCGGCGAGGGTCTCCATCAGTGCGAGGGCGGCGCCACCGGCGATGGCGGGGCGGGCGAGCGGCAGGGCGACGCGGAAGAAAAGATGCCACGGGCCGGAGCCGAGCGTGCGGCCGGCATCCAGATAGCAATTCGACTGCTCGAGAAATGCCCGCCGCGCCAACAGGTAGACATAAGGATAGAGGACCAGGACGAACATGACGACGGCTCCGCCGACGCTGCGCACGTTCGGGAACCAATAGTCGCGCGCGCCCCATCCGGTCAGCCCACGCAGGGCGCTCTGGACGGCGCCAGGATGGGAAAGCAAATCCGTGTAGGCATAGGCGATGATATAGGCCGGCATGGCCAGCGGCACGATCAGCGACCATTCGAAGAAGCGCCTGCCGGGAAAGCGGCACATCGTCACCAGCCAAGCCGTGCCGGTGCCGACGAGGACGACGCCGAGGCCGACCCCGATGACGAGAACGAGCGTGTTGGCGAGATAGCTCGGCAGGACCGTGGCGGCGAGATGACGCAACGTACCCTGGTCTCCCGAGAGCGCCCCGATGGCCACGCTCGCGATCGGCGCAAGGAGAACAACCGCGATAACGAGCGCAATCAGGGACGGCGCCCGACCGCGCAACCAGCCGGTTCCAAGGCGCGCCGCAACGCCCCTTGAAAGGCCAGCGGGGCCGCCGGGGCCGGGCCGCCCTGGAGACCCCGGGTCCGTCCCGCCGCCCGGAATGAAGGCCGCGGTCATCGCGCCCGCCCTTGCGGCCGATGAGCCCGATGCTGGACGATCGCTCGAGGCAGTCTCCCCGGATCGGCGGTCATGGGCGGTTCATCCTCGTTCGGCGGCCCACCTTTCGCGGACCGCCATTCTTCGCCATCGCTTCGGCGGGCCCGGGGCGCCGCCGCTTTCGAGCCGCCTACTTGTAGCCGACCTCGTCGTAGATCTGCTGGGCGCGTGTCTGGTTCGCACCGAGCGTCGTCAGCGCCAGCACATCGGACTTGAATTCACCGAGGGACTTCACACTGGCGCTCTGGGCGACCCCCGTCACGACCGGGTACTCGTCGTTGCCATTGGCGAAATACTCCTGGGCGGCATCACTCACAAGATACTCGAGGAAGCGGATCGCGTTCTCGCGGTTCGGCGCATTCTTCAAGACCCCTCCGCCGGAGATGTTCACGTGCGTGCCGCGATCGGACTGATTGGGAAAGACCAAGCCGATCCCATCCGTGCGGCCGGACAAATCCTTGACCTCGGTCCGCAAGGCACGGGCGAAGTAGTAGGTGTTCGAAATCGCGATGCCACAGGCACCGGAGGCAATGGCCCGCAGCTGGTCGGTGTCACCGCCTTCCGGATCGCGAGCCCGGTTGGCCCAGACGCCGGCGGCCCAGGCCTTGGCCTTCTCCTCGCCGAGGTGATCGATCATCGCGGCCATCAGCGAGAGCATGTAGATGTTCGAACTGGAACGCGTGCAAACGAGGCCCTTGAAGCGCGGATCGGCAAGCTCCTCGTAGGTCCGTGGCGGGTTCGGCACGCGGGCCTTGTCGTGGAAGATGACGCGGGCGCGCAGCGATAGCCCGAACCAGTGGCCTTGCGGATGGCGCAAGTGAGTCGGGATCGCGGTTTCGAGGGCCGCCGAACGGATCGGCTGGAACAGGCCCTTCTGGTCGGCGATCCAGAGGTTGCCGGCGTCGGTGGTCAGGAAGACGTCGGCGGGGCTGTTGGCGCCTTCCGCCTGCATGCGCTTCATGAGGGCACCGCCGTTGTCCTCGATGCGATTGACGCGGATGCCGGTCGCGGCTTCGAACTCACTGTAGAGCCGCTCGTCGGTGTCGTAGTGGCGCGACGAATAGAGGTTGATCTCGCCGCCGGCCGCCGCCGGCGTCGGGCAGGGTGTGAGGAGCGCGGCAACCATCGCGACCGCGACAGCACGCCACGCTCCGGATGCCGCGCCCCTCACCCTCATCAGCTCACTGATATTGCTCACCATCATCAACTCCGTTGCCTTCGATCCATTGTCGACCGCGGACCAGTGAGGCCGGTTCTCGTTTTCCGACCGTCGAACTCCGCGACTTCGAGGCCTTCGGCCGCCCCGTTCGTGATGACGCGAGGAAGCCGGACCCGACGGGGGCAAGTCAAGCGAAAGAGGCCAACTTTGATCGAGTAAAAACTCACACGATTCAATGACTTGGAATAGTTCTAAACGATCGCGATCCGACTGACGGAAGCGGCGCCCCCGCGAATTTGCATAGGAAAAAACTAATCTACGGTTCCAAAAGTGATTGTTTCGCTCAGTCATGCGGGCCACCATCATGGCGACCTCGATGGACGCGTGGAGGGGGCCTATGATCCGGACTGGCGAGCAGTATCGCAACTCGATTCGCGACAACCGCGAAATCTACATCGACGGGGAGCGGGTCAAGGATGTCACCACACATCCGGCCTTCAAGCCGATCGTCGACATCCGGGCCCGCATCTACGACATGCAGCACGATCCGCGCACCGCCCCGATCATGACGGTGGTGCAGGACGGCGAGCGCAACGCCATCGGCAACGCGCTGCCGAAGTGCAAGGAGGACTGGTGGGCCAAGCGGCGGGCCAGCGACTTCGTCATGGAAGAGGTCGGGGGCATCGTCACGCGCGTCGGCGACGAGACGGTCGGGGAGATGTGGTCGCTCTACGACGGTCAGGACGTGCTCAACGAGGTCGACCCGCAGTTCTCGGCCAACATCGCGAACCACATCGAACGGGTCCTCAAAGGTGACCCCTTCCACGTCTCGGCCAACACCGATCCCAAGGGCGACCGCTCCAAGGCGCCACAGGACCAGGACCCGGACATGCTGCTGCACGTGGTCAAGGAGACCGATGCCGGCATCGTCGTTCGGGGCGCGAAATTCGAGACGGCGGCCGCCTATGCCAACCAGGCCTTCACCAAGCCCACCATCGCCAACTGGGGCAACGAGGCCCTTTCGGATTATGCCGTCGGCTTCATCTGCGATCTCTCGAGCCCCAATCTCAAGTTCATCTGCCGCTCGGGCTTTGCCGGGGCGTCCGGACGCTGCCCGCGCGCCGACACGCGCGACTACCCGCTCGCCAACCGGTTCGACGAGATCGACGCCCTCGTCATTTTCGACAACGTGCTGATCCCATGGGAGAATGTGCTCTTCTATCGCCACACGAAGGCGGCCGGGTTCATCCGCTCCACGCTCCACCGGTATTCGGCCTACGCCTTCGTGCAGCGGACACTGAAGCTCGCCGACATGATGATCGGCGCGGCGCTCTTCAACTGCCGCCAGACCGGCCTCGAAAAGCAGCCGGCGGTGCAGGAAAAGCTCGTTGCGCTCGCGATCTGGCGCGAGAACATCAACGCCCACCTCACGGCCGCCATCACACTCGCCGAGCCGTCTCCGGCGGGACTCCTGATGCCGAACCAGTCGCTGCTCTATGCCGGGCGCTGCACGGCGCTCAACCAGCTCGCCGCCATGATGCACATCGCGCGCGAACTCTGCGGGGGCCAAATCTGCGTGACGCCGAACGCCTCGACGTTCGATTCCCCCGAGACCGCGCAGTGGATGGAGAAATACTATACGGTCAACGAGAACTGGTCGGCCGAGGACCGGCGCAAGCTGCTCGCCTATGCGCGGGACCTGCTCAACTCGGACTATGCCGGCCACCGGCTGACATTCCAGCTCTTTGCCCAGTCGCCCCCCTATGCCCAGTTCGGCGCGGTCTATCGCAACTTCGACTGGGACGGGCCGCTCGATTTCGTGCGCCGTTCGGCCGGCCTTTCGGAGCAGGTGATGCCGCGCTCGAAACGCGCGCCGGGTGACGCGGCCGTGCTGCAGCACTATCGTGATCTCGAGGCCAGGAAGCTCGCCGCGGAATAGCGCCGGGCAGGTGAGGGCATTGGACCGTGAACATGCACAGCATGCCGGGTGATCCGGTCAGCGAACTCAGGGCGTGCGCGGCGCAGCCGTTCGTCAAGGCGCATGCGATGCCGCCGAGCGTCTATACCTCCCCGGCATTCCTCGAACTCGAACTCGAGCGGGTGTTCCGCAAGGAGTGGTTCTGCGCGGGGCGGGCCTCGTCGCTCGCCAAGCCCGGAGATTATACGACGCTCGAGCTCGCCGGCCAGCCGATCATGGTCGTGCGCGGGCGGGACGGCACGCTCAGGGCACAATCGAACGTCTGTCTGCACCGCATGTCGACGCTGCTCGAGGGGCGCGGCAACACGTCGGCGATCGTCTGCCCCTATCACGCCTGGACCTACAATCTCGACGGCAGCCTGCGTGGCGCGCCGGCGATGTCGCAGAACGAAGCCTTCTGCAAGGAGGGGCTCAGGCTGCCGACCGTGCGCTGTGAGGAATGGCTCGGCTGGATCATGCTGACGCTCAATCCGGACGCGCCGCCCGTCGCCGAGGCGCTCGCCGAGGTCGAGGGACTGATCGCCGACTACGACATGAAGAACTACGTCGAGAGCTTCTTCGAAACGCACGTCTGGAACACCAACTGGAAGGTGCTGGCGGAGAATTTCATGGAGAGCTATCACCTTCCGGTGTGCCATGCGGGCACCATCGGAGGGCTCTCCAAGCTCGAGGAGATGGTGTGCCCGGAGGGGCTCGAAACCTTCAACTATCACACGATCCTCAAGGACGACCGGCTCAAGATCGCTCTTGCCCATCCCTCGAACACCCGCATGACGGGCGACCGGCGGCGCACCACGTTCCTGCTCGCGATCTATCCCAGCCTCCTCATCACGCTGACACCGGGATATTTCTGGTATCTTTCCCTCCACCCAAAGGGGACGGGCCAGGTGCAGATCTACTTCGGTGGCGGCATGGCCCGGGACTGGGCCGAGGACGGCGATGCCCAGAAGAGTTTCACGCAGCTCAAGAGCCTCCTCGACGATGTCAATGTCGAGGATCGCGGCTGCACGGAGAAGGTCTACAAGGGGCTCAGTTCGGGCCTCGCGGCGCCGGGGCCACTCTCCCATCTCGAGCGGCCGAACTACGATTTCGCGCGCTACCTCGCCGCGCGGACCTGCCCATGAGCGCCACGGCCACGCCCATGCGTGACCGTTTCGTCGCGGCGATGGGGCACGCGGCGGCGACCGTCAACGTGGTGACGACGGACGGGCCCGAGGGGCGCATGGGGGTCACCGTCTCGGCGATGTCCTCGGTGTCGGCGGATGGGGAGCGACCGACGCTGCTCGTCTGTATCCACTCCCTCAGCCCGGCGGCGAAAGCGGCGATCGGCAACGGCGTTTTCTGCGTCAACGTGCTGCGCGACGACCAGTCCTACATCTCCGACACCTTCGCGGGACGCTTCAAGGAGCAGGTCAGCGACAAATTCGCCTGCGCGGAATGGGTGGCGATGGCGACCGGCTCGCCGCGCGTGGCCGATCCGCTCGTCGCCTTCGACTGCAGGGTCGTGTCGAGCGACCGGATCGGCACGCACCATGTGCTGTTCGGGGAGGTGGTCGACATCCATGCGGGAAGCCGGGGCTCGCCCCTCATCTATGCGAACCGGTCCTACGGCACGCCGACGCGGATCGACGCGGCCGCGAACATCGGAGCGGGCCAGACGGCGGGCGAGCGCCGGATCGCCATCGGGTGCTTCCATACGTTCGGCCCCTACCTCCTGCCGCGCATCATCCGCCGCCTCGTGGAGACGGTTCCGGGGATTGAAATCCGACTGGTCGAAGGCGACCAGCGGCGCGTGCAGGAAAGCCTTCTGGCTGGCGAGGCGGACGTCGCGCTTCTCTACGACATCGAACTCGCGGAGGGGATCGAACGGCGGTTCCTGACGACGATCGGAACCTATGTGCTGCTGCCGGAAGGCCATCCGCTCGCCGGGCACGCCAGCATCAGGCCGGCCGATCTTGCCGATCTCTCGATGATTCTCCTCGAGGCGCCGCCGAGCCGCGACTATTTCTGCCATGTGATGCGGGCGGCCGGCATCGAGCCGCGGGTGGCACTGAGGTCGCGCTCGTTCGAGACCGTGCGCGGGCTGGTCGGACACGGGCTCGGCTATGCCCTGCTCGCAACGAAACCGGCTTCGGCGATGACCTACGATGGGCGGGCCCTCGTTGCGCGGCCGCTCGAGACCGAGGTCGCGCCGAGCCGCGTCGTGCTCGCCATGCGCAAGAGCGCAAGGCTTTCCGGGGCCGCCGCGACGTTCGCGGCGATCGCGGAAGGAATGTTCAACGATCCGGCGTGAGAAATCCGAGAGAACGAGAGAGAGGACCATGGAGCACAAACGCATCCGCCCGTTCAACACGGCCCGCACCTATCCCGAGCAGAAGCTCGACAACGACTTATGCCAGGCCGTGGTGGCGCGAGGCAGCATGGTTTTCCTGCGCGGTCAGATCAGCCAGAACCTCGACACCGCCGAGAGCGTGCCGGGCGATGCCGGCCAGCAGACGGCGCAGGCCATGGCCAACATCCGCATGCTGCTCGAAGAATGCGGAGGCAAAATGGAGCATATCTGCCGTACCGTCGTCTACCTCACCGACATCCGCCACCGGGAAGCCGTCTACCGGGAAATGGGCAAGCACCTCAAGGGTGTGCATCCGGTCTCGACGGGCCTCGTCGTCACGGCGCTGGCGCGGCCGGAGTGGGTGGTCGAGATCGAGGTGACGGCCGTCATTCCGGACAAGTGAACAACGCGAAGCGGGGAGCGGGGAGCGGCGGCGGCGGCGGGAGGTGCACCATGACGACATCCGAAGGAGCGGCCACCGCTTTCGCGGCCCGGCTCGCCCGGATCGCCGCGCTCGACGACGCTGGCGCAACGACCCTCCCGGGCGCGTTCTATACCTGCGAAGCGTGGTTCGCGAGCGAGCGCGAAAAGCTCCTCGAAACGTCCTGGCACTGCCTCGGGCGTGTGGATGAAATCGCCGGGCCGAACAGCTATCGTGCCGCGAGCGTCCTCGGCGAGCCATTGCTCGTGACAAGTGACGAGGGAGGGCGCGTGCGCGTTCTCTCGAACGTCTGCCGGCATCGCGCCATGCCCCTCACCGACGGCGCCGGGCGCGGCCGGTTGCTCGTCTGCCCCTACCACGGTTGGAGCTACCGGCTGGACGGGCGACTGGCGCGAGCTCCGGGGATGGAAAACACGGGCTTCGAGGCGTCCCGTTGCCGGCTGCCGGAGGTGCGAAGCACGGTGTGGCAGGGCTTCCTCTACGTCGACCTCTCGGGCCGCTCCATGCCTCTCGAGGCGGACATATCCGGCCTCGATAGACTTCTCGCACGTTACGAGACGCCGGCCATGCGTTTCGTCCATGCCGAAGAGGAGGTCTGGAGGACCAATTGGAAGTGCCTCGTCGAGAACTTCATGGAGGGCTATCATCTCTCGGTCGTTCATCCGAAAACCCTCGACGGCTACACACCGACCCGGCTCGCGCGCAAGACCGCGAACGGACCGGGCTTCACGAGCTATGCCGCGAACTATCCCGACGGAATCCCATCGCGAGGCCTGGGGGCGCCGGGATTGACGCCCGAGGAGCGCCAACGCTCGACACTCTTCTGCGTCTTTCCGACACAAGTCGCGAGCCAGGCCGCGAGCCTCCTCGTCTCGCTCTGCCTCGATCCCGTCGCGGTCGACGAGACGCGCGTCAGATGGACGCTCTCGACCTATGGCGACGACCTCGGCGAGGACGTCCTCGAAGAACGGATCGCGCTCTGGCGGGAGGTGAACCGGGAGGACCGCGAGAAGCTCGAACGCCTGCAGGTGGCGCTCGGCGCACGCGCCGCTCGTGACCACGCCGGCCCACTCGCAGGCGCCGACCTCGAAGGCACCATCCGCGACTTCCACAAGCACCTCGCGAGCCGGCTGGCGGCCTGCTAGACCAGCGCCATGCCCGTCCGCTTCACGTTCCGCCAGCTCGAGTACTTCGTCGCCGTCGGCGAGGCGGGCAGCATCGCGCGGGCGGCCGAAATGTGTAACGTCTCGGCGCCCTCCATCTCGACCGCCATCCAACAGCTCGAGCAGGAACTCGGCGTCAGCCTCTTCGTGCGCCGCCATGCCCAGGGGCTGTCGCTGACCACGGGCGGGCGACAGCTGCTCGCGGCCGCCAAGGAACTGCTCGCCGAGGCGGAGGCCCTCGCCAGTCTCGCCGGTGACATCACCGAGCGGGTCGGCGGGCTGATCAACATCGGCTGCCTCACCACGTTCGCGCAATTGGTCCTGCCGGGTGTGCGGCGCTCCTTCCAAGCGCTCCATCCCGACGTGCGGATTCGCCAGTTCGACCGCCACCAGAGCCAGATCATCGATATGCTCCAGCGGGGCGAAATCGATATCGCCCTCACCTACGATCTCGAGATCCCGCAGGACGTCGGTTTCGAGCCACTCATCGAATTGCCACCTTTCGCGCTGCTCGCGGCGGATGATCCGCTCGCCGAAAGGGAGACGATCGGGCTCGGCGAATTGGCCTCTCTGCCGCTCATCCTCCTCGACCTGCCCCTCAGCCGCGATTATTTCCTCTCCATGTTCCGCCAGCTCGGCCTCTCGCCCACGATCGCCGAGCGCACGGGCGACTATCCGCTGGTGCGCTCCATGGTGGCGAACGGGCTCGGCTACAGCCTCGGCAACGTCCGGCCGATCTCCAATCTCGCGCCGGACGGGCGGGCGATCCGCTACGTCCGGCTCAGCGACAGGCTGCGGCCCATGCGGCTCGGTCTCGCAACGGCGGAGGGTGGCCGGAGGGCGCGCAATGTCGAAGCGTTCGCTCAGCACTGCAGGCGCGTGATCACGCCGCAGGACACGCCGGGTCTGGCGCCGACGAGCGGTTGAACCCGCTGCCGGCAGGGGCTTGCGCGGCACCCCGGAGCGCACGCATATGGGGTGCGGGATGCGGCTCTCCCGTAAGGAGCCGCCCAGCACGCTGCGCGAGGAACCGATCGTGGCCGCCGTCCTCCCGTTCAACCCGCACGTCGCCGAACTCTCGCCGCCGCCGATCCCGCTCGCGCAATCGTGGCTCGCGGGCTATGGCGGCGAAGTCGGCGCGGCAATCGACCTCTCGCAGGCGGTGCCGGGCTATGCGCCGCATCCCGAAGTTCTGGCCGCCCTCGGCCGGGTGGCCGCAGGGGTTGGTGCCGCCGGTTATGGCGCGATCGAGGGCGAGGCCGAACTCAGGGCCGCCTACGGGGCGCACGTCGGCCAACTCTACGGGGCGACCATTGGGCCGGAGCGCGTCCAGATCACGGCCGGATGCAACCAGGCCTTCGTGGTTGCCGCGCTCGCGGTGGCCGGACCGGGCGAAGGCGTGCTGCTGACCAATCCCTGCTATTTCAACCACGAGCAGGGGCTGCAAATGCTCGGCATCCGTCCCGGCTATGTGGCGTGCCGGCCCGAGGACGGCTTTCTTCCAAACCTCCTGGACATCGAGACAGCACTCAAGCCCGGCGTGCGCGCGCTCGCCATCGTCACGCCGAACAATCCGACCGGCGCGATCTACGGGGCGGACCTGCTCGCCGAGATAGCGGCGCTCTGCCGGCGGCGGGGGGTGCGCCTCATCATCGATGAAACCTATCGCGATTTCCGCGCCCCCGGTGCCGACGCGCCGCACGGTCTGCTGGCCGATCCCGGGCTCACGGACACCGTGGTCCAGCTCTACAGCTTCTCGAAGGCCTACTGCATCCCAGGCCATCGCCTCGGGGCGATCGTTGCCGGGCCGCAGACCATCCAGCAGGTCGCCAAGGTCATGGACAACCTGCAGATCTGCGCGCCGAGGGCGGGGCAGATCGCAGTCGCCGGGCTGATCGAAGCGACGCACGGATGGCGGCTCGAGAATGCTGGCGAGATCGAGAGGCGGGCCGCGACGTTCCGCGCCGCCGTTGCGCCACTCGATGGCTGGCGGATCGCTGCCATGGGCGCCTATTTCGCCTATCTGAGGCACCCGTTCGACGGGGTCTCCTCGACACGTGTGGCCGAGGCGCTGGCGCGGCGTCGCGGCATCCTGACGCTGCCGGGGGCCTTTTTCGGAACCGGACAGGACGACCACCTGCGTGTCGCATTCGCCAACGTGACGAGCGGGGCGCTGGCCGCGGTCGGTCCACGACTTGCCGGGTTCACGCTCGAAACGTGACGCGGCCGCGGCCCACCGCGCGTCAGACCTCGACGACGCGCAGGTTGTTGGTCGAGCCCGGCACGCCGAACGGTACGCCGGCGACGATGACGATGTGGTCGCCTCGGGTTGCAAATCCCTCCGCGATCGCGTGCTTGCGCGCCGTGTCGACCATCTCCTCGAAGGAGTGAATGTGGGCCTCGGGCACGCTGTGGGCGCCCCAGAGCAGCACCATGCGGCGAACCACGCTCGGCGAGGCGGTGATGGCGAGGATGGGCGAGGCCGGCCGGCGGCGGGCGATGCGCGAGGCGGTGGCGCCGGACGAGGTGAAGGCGACGATGGCCTTGGCATCGATGACGCCGGCAACGTCGGCGGCCGCGGCGGAGACAGAATGCTGGATGGTCGGCTCGAGCACCGGTTCGAGGGCCGTGATTATGGAGCGGTAATCCTTGTGGTTCTCGGTGCGCACGATGGCGCGGTCCATGAAGCGCACGGCCTCGAGCGGGTAGTCACCCGAAGCGGTCTCGCCCGACAGCATGACGGCATCGGCACCGTCGTAGATGGCGGTCGCGATGTCGGAGGCTTCGGCACGCGTCGGAGCGGGAGCGTGCATCATGCTGTCGAGCATCTGGGTGGCGATGATGACGGGCTTGCCGGCGAGCCGGCAGGCGCGCACCAGCTCCTTCTGGTGGCCGGGCACGTCTTCCGGCGGGCACTCGACGCCGAGGTCGCCGCGCGCCACCATGACGGCGTCGCTGAGGTTGATGATATCACCGATGACGGTGAGGGCGGCCGGCTTTTCGATCTTGACCATGATGCCGGCGCGGTCGCCGATGATGTCGCGCGCCTCCATCACGTCGGCCGGGCGCTGGACGAACGAGAGGGCGACCCAGTCGACGCCGAGTTCGAGGCCGAAACGCAGATCCTCGTGGTCCTTGGGTGTCAACGGCGAGACGGGGAGCGTCGAATCCGGCAAGTTCACGCCCTTGTTGTCGGTCAGCTTGCCGCCATAGACGACACGGGCGGTGATGGTGTCGGTATCGCACGAGACGATCTCGAGCCGGCGGCGGCCGTCGTCGATCAAGAGATGATGACCAGGCGCGACGGCGTCGAAAACTTCCGGATGCGGCAGAGGAATCGATCCAGGGGACGCCTCGCGCGCCTGTTCGAAACGAACGACCTCACCCGGCACGAGCTGGAAGACCCCGCCTGGCAGCCGGCCGACGCGTATCTTGGGGCCCTGGAGGTCCTGCAACACGCTGACCGGCCGGCCAACCTCGATCTCGAGGTCGCGAATGGTGTCGTAGCGACGGCGATGGTCCTCGCGCGTACCGTGACTGAAATTCAGCCGGAAGACGTCGACGCCTGCCTCGATCAGCGCGCGCATCATGTCACGGCCTTCGCTCGCCGGGCCGAGTGTGGCGACGATCTTTGCACGCCTGTTCCGTCTCATGGTGCCTCTCCTCGCCGTTCGAAAGGCAATCGGCCCCGGAGCCGGGGGTCGCCTCATGGCGGCAACGAGTAGCCCCGCCTCGTGCATTGAGCAAGCGCGAGAGGCCACAAGGGGACGCCCCCTCGTGCCATCGCTCGATGGCCGATCGGACGGCGAGGCCGATTGCGCCGCGCGACGGATCGGCTAACCTGCCGCAACGAGGTGCCCTGCGGACGGCGCACCCGGTTTGCTACGGGGTCGAGCCGGATGGCGGCCAAGGTGAGTTTCGACGAAAGCGCGACCGGGCGCACACTTTTTGCAGCACTCCTCGAGGCCGCTCGTCGGCACGGGCGCGACAAGGTCGCGCTCGAGGATGTCGAGCGACAACCGCTGACCTATGGCCGGCTCGTGCTGGCCAGCCTCGTGCTCGGACGCCGGCTGGCCCGCATGACGAAACCGGGCGAGACGGTCGGGGTGCTGCTACCCAATGCCGGCGGCGCCGTGGTGGCATTGATGGGTCTCAGCGCGCACGGCCGCTTGCCGGCGATGCTCAATTTCACGGCCGGCACCGTCAACCTGCGCTCGGCACTGACGACGGCGAGGATCGAAACGGTCATCACTTCGCGACGCTTCATCAAGATGGCCGGGCTCGAAGCGGTGGCGGACGCACTCGGCCAGCCGGATCCGGCCGACAAGGGCTTTCGACCCGCGCGGCTCGTCTACCTCGAGGACGTCCGCAAGGAGATCGGGACCGTCGACAAGCTCATCGGGGCAGCGCGCAGCCTCTGGGCCGGCGCAATCGCGCGGGCCAGCGGCAAGCCGGACGAGGCCGCCGTCGTACTCTTCACCTCGGGCTCGGAAGGCCGGCCTAAAGGGGTCGTTCTAAGCCACCGCAACATCGTCGCCAACGTCAAGCAGATCGCCGCCCAGGGCGGCGGTGGCGTGCTCAAGGCGAGCGATACCGTCATGAACCCGCTACCGATGTTCCATTCGTTCGGGCTGACGGGCGGAGTGATGCTCGGCCTCCTCACCGGCATGAAGGTGGTTCTCTATCCGAGCCCGCTGCACTACCGCGAGGTGCCCAAGCTCATCGGGGAGACGAAAGCGACGCTGCTGTTCGGCACGGACACGTTCCTGCGGAACTATGCGCGCATGGCGCAGCCGGGCGACCTCGACAGCCTGCGTCTCGTCGTCGCCGGCGCCGAGCGGGTGCGCGACGACACGCGGCGCGGCTGGGAAGACAAGGGTGTCATCATCCTCGAGGGCTACGGCGCGACGGAGTGCGCGCCCGTCATCGCCGTCAACATCCCCGCCGACAACAGGGCGGGAACCGTCGGACCGGCCCTGCCGGGGATCGAAACGCGGCTCGAGCCGATCCAGGGCCTCGAGGGCTGCGGGCGCCTCCTCGTCAAGGGACCGAACGTGATGCTCGGATACCTCTTTGCCGACAGGCCCGGCGTGCTGGTGCCGACGGACGGCGGCTGGCACGATACGGGCGACATCGTTTCGATCGACGATGACGGATACGTCTCCATTCGCGGGCGTGTGAAGCGCTTCGCCAAGATCGGCGGAGAGATGGTCTCCTTCGCCGCAGTCGAGGCGATGGTGGCGCGGTGCTGGCCGGAGGGGAGCCACGTCGTCACTTCGGTTCCCGATGCGCGCAAGGGAGAACAACTCGTGCTCGTCACGGATTTCCAGGGCGCGGAACGCTCCGCCCTCGCCGCGCAGGCAAAGACGGAAGGGTTTCCCGAACTCTGGGTCCCCCGGAGCATCATCAAGGTGGCCGAAATCCCGGTGCTCGGCACCGGCAAGGTGAATTTCGGCGCGGTTCAGGACCTCGCCAAGGCAGCGGCGAAGGCGGCCTGACGCAGGGGACGTCAAGACCGCGTGCGAGGGGGCGCGGCGGCGAACTCGCAGGCGGACGGGGCCGGGGCTGGGACGAGAAAATCTGGCGGCAGCGGGCGGCACTCGGACATGGACGTTTCGACTCTGATCATCGGCGCTGGCGTGGTTGGCCTCGCGATCGCGCGACGGATGGCGCGATCCGGTCACGACGTCGTCGTCCTCGAACGCGATGGCGCATTCGGCGGCGGGGTGAGCGCCCGCAATTCGGAGGTCGTGCACGCCGGCCTCTATTATCCGACAGGCTCCCTCAAGGCGCGCCTCTGCATCGAGGGCCGGCGCCTCCTCTACGAGCACTGCGTCAGGCACGGGGTGGCGCACCGCCGCTATGGCAAACTCGTCGTGGCGACCGAGGAGACCGAAAGGCAAACACTGGAGGGGATCGCGCGACAGGCGGAGGAGAACGGCGTCGAGGAGTGCGCATGGATCGACGGCCGGGAGGCGGGCCAACTGGAACCGGATTTGCGGTGCGTCGCGGCACTGCACTCGCGCACGACCGGTGTCGTCAGCGCGCACGAACTGATGCTCTCACTCGTCGGCGAGGTCGAGGACCACGGGGGTGCGCTGGCGCTCAATTCGCCGTTCGAAGGCGCGCGGGCGCTCGCCGGCGGCGGTTTCGAAGTCCGGGTCGGGGGCAGCGAGCCGATGCGGCTCACGAGCCGGCTCCTCGTCAATGCCGCGAGCCTCGATGCGAGCGCGGTGGCACGCCGGATCGAGGGGCTGGCGGCGCAAGACATACCCGAGACGCGATATGCCAAGGGGCATTATTTCCAGCTCACCGGGCGCACGCCCTTCTCGCGGCTGATCTATCCCGTTCCGGTGCCGGGCGGGCTCGGCACGCACATCACCCTCGACCTTTCCGGGCGGGCGAAATTCGGTCCCGACGTGGCGTGGATCGAGGCGCCCGACTTCGCCTTCGACGAAGACCGGGCGGCGAGCTTCTATACCTCCGTCCGACGCTACTGGCCCGGGTTGCCGGATGGCGCACTCGCTCCCGATTATGTCGGCGTCAGACCGAAAATCTCGGGGCCCGGCGAGCCGCCGGCCGATTTTCGCATCGACGGGCCGGAGCGTCACGGGCTCGACGGCCTCGTCAATCTCTTCGGCATCGAATCACCGGGGCTGACCTCGGCCCTCGCCATCGCCGAGCACGTCGCGAGCCTCCTCGAGTGAGGCGCGCGAGCCGATTTCACTCCTTGACGTGGATAGCCCGGTCGGTGGTGCAGAGGCATTCGGCTCCGCGCTCGGTGATGAGGATCGGCTCGGTGATCTCGAGCCCGCCGTCGTCGAGCCAAAGGGCCGGCATGAAGTGGATGCACATGCCGGGGCGCAATTCGGTGCGGTCGCCACGACGCAGGCTCAACGTCCGCTCGCCCCAGTCGGGAGGATAGGACAGGCCGATCGAGTAGCCGGTGCGGCTGTCCTTCTGGAAGCCGTGGCGAGCGATCGTGGAAAAGAACGCGACCGCGATATCCTCGCAGGTGTTGCCTGGGCGCGCGGCCTCGAGGCCCGCGGCGACACCCTCCTGGACAGCGGCTTCGGCGCGGCGATATTTCTCCGGCGGCTCGCCGAGGAAGGTGGTGCGCGACTGCGGGCAGTGATAGCGGCGGTAGCAGCCCGAGATCTCGAAGAAGGTTCCCTCGCCCGCCTTCATGGTGCGGTCGTCCCAGGTGAGGTGGGCGGCCGTCGCGTCCATGCCAGAAGGAGTGAGCGGCACGATCGCCGGATAGTCGCCCCAAGACCCTTCGATTCCTCGGATGGCGGTGCCGTAAATCTCGGCGACGAGATCGTTCTTACGTATGCCGGGGCGCACAACTTCGCGAATGCGTGCGTGCATGGCGTCCGTTATGGCGGCGGCGCGGCGCATGAAGGCGATCTCGGCCGGTGATTTCACGGCGCGCTGCCAATTGACCAGGGCGGTCGCGTCGGCGATGTGGGCATTGGGCAGGCTCGCGACCAGCACTTCGTGGGCCTTGGCGCTGTAATAATAATTCTCCATCTCGA